>CAZBDF010000248.1:0-7030 GCA_964490385.1 uncultured Lentimicrobiaceae bacterium
AGAGCACCGAAATATTTGATACGATATTTTTGAACCAACAGCCTCCAAAACCTTGCACAAGGAATCAAATGCTACGTGGTTAACTTTTAAATCTGAATACTGAGGCCTGAGTCTGCGTAAAGATGATCAAAAAAATATTTACATCCACTGTAACTGCGCTTAAATATACTACCCCCTGAAACAGTAAAACATTCTATCCTCTCTCATTACGAAAAATAACAAGCACAAAGTAGATATAAAAATGCTGCATCAGTTCGAGAACCACAATCCTGGTAGCAAAATAATTTACCCGTCCATTCCACTTAATTTTAATACTTTTGGCAGAATATGGGTAACAATATTTCATTTGGTAATTTTATGTTTTATAAAATAAAATCGTTTTTGCGGTTTTTCCTGATTTTGCTATCAATAAATCTCAACTTTTTCTGTTTTTCACAAATTGACAGTTTGATGCGTGCCTTAGATCAATCTACCGACCAAAAAGAAATGGTTGAAATATTAAGTGATCTTTCTTCTGAATACTATTATATCGACAACGACAGTGCCATGATATTTGCAAGCCGGGCATATAATGAGGCGGTAGCCATAGGATACACCAAAGGTGAGATTAATGCACTGATACAAAAATGTGATTACTATAGAAGTGCCGGTGATAATATTACCGCACTTGAACTGGTAAAGCAGGCTGAGCTTTTGGCCCAGACAACTGGTGATAAAAAAACTCTTGCCAGTGTTTTTTGGGTATATGGAGCAATTTATACGAGTAACCATGTATTCGACCAGGCCTATAGTTATTATACCAAAGCATTGGATATTCAAACCAATTTAAATAATTTTAATGGTGTTTTGCGATCCTGGAATAAGCTCGGAATTATGTATAAAAAGTCAAAACAATTTGACAAAGCAATTGAAATGTATCAGCAAGTTTTAGCTGAAAGAGAAAAAGTTGGAGAAAACAACATCATCGTAATTAGTGCTCTGAACAACATTGCCAGTATCTATTCGGAACAGGGAGATCACCAAAAGGCTATAGAACTTTATCATAATGTTTTAGAATTGAATCTTGAAAAAGGAAACAATAAATTCTCATCCATCAATTACAGCAATTTAGCTCAAGAGTATAAAATTCTTGGTGATAGTGCTTTGGCAGAGAACTATTTTAATAAGGCATTGGATTTGGCGGTACGTTGCAATGATGTCAAATTGCAGAATAGTTTTTTGATGAAAAGAAGCGAACTGCTTTTCGAACAAAAAAAATATACCCGGGCTGAACAGGATTTTAAGGAAGTTTTTGCTGCCTCAGTTGCGCATGGATGGCCTGACTATTCAATGTTTTGCGCACAACATCTTGCCTTAATATATGAGGAGCAAAATAAAATGGATTTGGCTTTCGATTTTTTAAACAAATATCTCGATTATTACAATGTTGTAAATAGTGAGCGGAACACAAAAACTCTGACGGAACTTCAATTCAAGTACAATTTTGAAAACGAAAAACAATTACTGGAGTTAAATATTCAACAAAAATCCTATTTCATCGTTGGCGGTTTAATCCTTTCGGTATTAATTATTTCACTAATTATCACACTGCTGGTTCACCAACACACAAAAGCAAAAAAGGCGATCCTTCTTCGCCAGAATCTTCAACTCGACAAGGAAAGACTAGAATTGATTGAACAATCCTTAAATGACAAACTTGAAATGCGTAATAAGGAGATTACTACTAATATTATTTACTTGCAGAAAAAAAATGATTTAATGCTCGATGTAATTGATACTCTTGTAGTAGCCAATATGAAAATATCCACAAAAAACCAACCGGTTATTCAGGAGGTAATTTCCAAACTCAGAAGTAATGTTGACGATACCGTATGGAAGGATTTCGAAATACAATTTGAACGTGTTTATGAATCCTTTTATAAAAAGCTGAACGAACTGAACCCCAAACTAACTATGTTCGACAAAAGGTTGTGTGCCTATTTGCGTTTAAAAATGACTACCAAAGAAATTTCCGGATTAACAAACTCATCTGTAAGAAGTGTAGAAATGGCACGTCACCGTATCCGTGAAAAATTAATGATTAAAGATAAAAGCATTAATCTGGTTAGTTTTTTGGAACAGTTATAATTCTATTTTTTCCCATAGATCGCATTTCACAAATCGAAGCCAAAAGCTTTGTTCTTGTAATATCTATCTTAGCACACACAAAAAATCATCTTCCCATATTTAGCGGATTATCAAGGCATAAGAAAATTATGTGAATCTATTGTGATAACCAATCAAGGGTTCTGTGAAGATTATTTATGGTAAAATACAGCCCGTAAAGTTTACTAAAAATGGGTTTATGGCTTAATATTGCAGCACTAAATAAATAATAATGTAATTAATATGAAAAAACAAATTTTTACTATGAAGAAGGTTTACACTTTATTTTTACTCTTATTCTTTCTAGGCGTCAGTCCTATTATGAATGCACAGGAATGGGAGCGTCTGGCAGATATTCCGGAAGGACTTAACTTTTCCGCTGTTACTGTATTGAACAACCACATTCATCTAATTGGTGGTGGTGGAGATGCTGGTGCATCTAATTCTCACTATAGTTATGATCCGGATTCAGATGAATGGACAACATTAGCTTCGGCGCCATATCTCGCTCAAATGCCCGCTAGTGCTGTTGCCGAAGGAAAATTGCACTATTTTGGTGGTGGCTATCCGAATTCAGGATCACCATTGGACGATCATTACATTTATGATCCGGAAACAGATTCATGGTCGCAGGCTGCATCCTTAACCGCTCCTCGTGCCATCCATTATGGCGCAAGTATCAACAATACTGTTTATACTGCTGCAGGTCAAGGTGTCACAACTCTATTTCAGGCCTACGACCCCATTACAGATAATTGGATAGACAAGGCCAGCCTACCCGACAATTTTTTTATGTATAGTGCCAGATGTGCATCAAATGGAAAATATTATCGCTTCTGCGGTGGTGGTTATTCAGCCCCAAAAAACTATGCACATGTATATGATCCGGGTTCAGATGAATGGTCAGCTTTGCCTAATTTCCCGGAGGCTGTTCATGGTATGGAAGGATCTGCCGTTGGCGATTCAATTTACCTAACAGGAGGTTCGGTCGATGCCTGGGTTAATAACACTGTGTGGATTTTTAACACTATATCCCAAACATATACAGAGGGGCCGGCTATGCCAATCGAAAGATATTACCACAATACCGTAACAATAAATGATTGTATTTATGTTGTGGGGGGCTATCATCCTATTGTACCGGATTCTACTAAGCGTTCTTTAATACGATACTGTCCTTACAATAACACCGTTGGCATACAAGAAAACAATACCTGGGAACAGGTTCGTTTTAGGGTAAACCCAAGTTGTATTAATATTGATTTACCAAACGAGTTCGTCGGGAATAATGTGAATGTTGATGTTTACGATATTCTGGGCAGGAATGTTTATTCATCATGCATATCTCACCCTCAGGGCATATCTCACACGTTTTCAACCAAGGGCTTGGAAAAATCAATCTGTATCATCAGACTTTCTACTGAAGAAGAACAATACGTTAAGAAGATTTATCTCCAGCAATAAACGAACTAAAAATAATAATTATGAAACAAATCATTACTTTAATATTTATCTCAGTATATTGCCTCTTTAGCGGCTCATTAAGCGCGCAAATTCAGGTTGGAGACATAGCCCCCGACTTCACCGTTACTGATGTGCATGGGCACACACATACTTTATCGGATTATACCTCACAGGGAAAGTTTGTAATGCTGGACTTCTTCTTTACAACCTGTGGACCATGTCAATATTATACACCTCAAATTAGTGAGGCATTCGAAATCCATGGTTGTAATCAAGGCGATATTGTAATATTGGGTATCGATTATGATGATACCGATGAGCAAGTTTTACAATATGAACAAACGTTCGGAGGCTTATATCCTTCAGCAAGCGGATTAGAAGGTGGGGGAAACGCTGTAGTAAGCCAATACGGTATCTCTAGTTTTCCTTATGTTATTTTGATAGATCAAACAAATACAGTGGTAGAACATTTTAGCATCCCTTCTATGCAAGTATTCAGTTACTATTTCCCTTTGTATGGAATTGAGGAAATGGAGTGTACTACCAGCATTCAAAACCCTAAGCTAAATGAGGCTTTCCTTATTTATCCCAATCCGGCATCAAGCTCTTTTTATATCAATGCCTCGCCAGGAACAATAATCAACATTTTTGATTCCCGGGGAATTCCTGTTAAAAAAGTCATTATGGATTCAGAAAATTACGCTAGTGATGTGTCTGAATTTAAGAATGGTTTGTACTTTGCCAAAGCAATGATTAACGGAAAGATATATGTGAAGAAGTTTACAGTTTTGAAATAAATTGGGACTCCTCAAATAATGTAATTACCAGGAAGCTGGTGATTGAATAAAGTTAAGCCAATTCAGGGGGCGACTTACTTGCAATAACATTGTTTAGTCACTCCCTGAATGTTTCAATTAATTGATGAATGATGATTAACGATTGTTGATTGAAGATGTAATGACCACATCAACAACCATAAATCAAATAGATCGACAATCATAAATCAAATTATTATAGCCCCGGTTCGTTGCTTGACGGATCGGGGCTTTTGTGTTTTGCGAATAACTAATCTTAATTGCACCCTTTACCACAATCACTATTATCATTTCAATATCTTTGTGTCCAAATATTCGATTGATTTGAAAAATAAGACACTTAAAATACTTCTGATTTCCCTGTTCGGTTTGTTGTTCTTGGGTTCTTTTGCCCAGGAGAATTACAAAGTTGACAGCCTTAGGAAAGCTCTGTATCACGAAAGTGAGGCCCAAAAGAAAATTGATATCTTAATTGAACTCACAGAGTTATTATCGTCTTTCGATCCTGACAAAGCATTTGACTTTGCCACACAAACCCTTGAATTAGCTGATAAAAATAATTATCCTGAAAGTAAATTACGGGCATATCTTCAATTAGGTAATATATACAGGGACAAGACAGATTCTCGAAATTCGATGGAAATGGGAAATAAGGCAAAATTACTTGCCTCTGATTTGGGCATGGATAAGGAATATGCAGAATCTCTTATCTTGCTGGCACTAAACTTTTCTAACCTCGGCGACTATCATAAAAGTGCTGACTTGAATTTTCAGGCTCTAAGAATTTTTGAAAAACTCGATTATAAAAAAGGAATTGGCCAGGTGTTTGGCCAAATCGGATCTGTTTATTATTTCCAGGAAAATTATGACAAGGCGTTAGAATATTACACACAATCATTAAATATTGCCAGGGAAATAAAAGATCTGGCTGGAATCTCAAGAGGCCTGAATAATAGTGCAATTGTTTATGCAGGAATGGGTGAGAATAAATATGTTAAAACGAACCTCAAAGAATCCATTGAAATAAATAAATTATTGGACCGGCCCATATGGGAAGGAATTAATTATTCTAACCTCGCTAATCTTTATAGGCAAGAGGAAAGTTTTGATACATCCTTTTACTACCTTCAAAGGGCAGATAGTATTTTTACCGCATTGAATAACCTCTCGAACCTGGCTAATGTTTATAATAACTTGTCCATGTATTATTCCGATTTAGGAAACATGGATAGTAGTCTGTATTATGCCACGCGTACATATGAAATAAGCCAGGAAAATAACCTTAAAAAAATGGTTTACAATGCCGTAAAGCAGCAACGCAATATATATCATCAACTAAATGACTTCGAAAATGCTTTTAATTTTAGTATGACTGAACTCCAGTTAAAAGACAGTTTGGATATTGATAATACTATGGCCCGGATTACGCAATTGGAATTACTGTATGAATTTGATAAACGTGAACAGGAAAATAAAATAATACAACAGCGTCGGGAATATACTTTGATAATTGCTGGAACTGGCATTGCTTTTATGCTGTTGATCCTGGTGATATTTATAGTAGGCCGTAACCGGATAAAAGCCAAGAATGAACAGATTAAACGCCGCCGCCTTAACCTGGAACTGGAAATTAGAAATAAAGAGCTTGCTGCCAACGTGATGACCCTGATACGCAAAAATGAAATTTTGTCGGGAATAGGCGATAAATTAATGGACATACAAAACGACGCTGTAAGGGAAGAAACAAAATTTGCCATTAAAAAAATTGCCCGCGACCTGCAACAGACCACCGATACTGAAATCTGGAATGAATTCGAAACCAGGTTTAAACAGGTCCATGGCGAATTTTATAACACGCTGCTCGAGCAATTCCCTGATTTATCTCCCAACGAACAAAAACTTTGTGCCTTTCTT
Organism: uncultured Lentimicrobiaceae bacterium; assembly: GCA_964490385.1. Lineage (GTDB taxonomy): Bacteria > Bacteroidota > Bacteroidia > Bacteroidales > 4484-276 > 4484-276. The sequence continues at coordinate 6,339 of CAZBDF010000248.1, forward strand.
CGTTTAAATATGACCACGAAAGAGGTGTCTGAATTAACAGGACAACAGGTACATGCCATCGAGGTTGCACGGACCCGCCTGCGCAAAAAGCTTGGACTTGCAAATACCAAGACCAACCTCGTCACCTTCCTCTCCCAAATATAACACTCCCATTTTTTAACATCACACTTCCCGTTTTTCTTTTGGCAAGATTTAATAAAACTATAACATGATGGTTAATTGAAGCCGTCAGTTTGGGATTTTAGAATTTAAGATTTGAGATTTATTTGAGATTTGTGCTTTGAATTTTGAGTTTTAGACAAATGGAACCCACTGTTTGATTCTGGCTAGCCCAGCTCAGGATCACATCCCTTTTTAATCCATATATCACATTTACACCACTTTACCCAAAGGTGTATGGGTTTTGTGTCAGTGATAAATCTATCCATTAGTGGTTTTGTATCAGTAGATAATTAGGAATGAGGGGCTCCTTGCTTTTAGTTTTGCTGGATAATTTTTAACACTCTAAAAATGGCTGGCAAGAACACTAAAAAAGCAATGTCCAATGACACATCCGATAACACTTCGGATGGGATCGATTTAAAACGCTTTGTCGAAAAGAAAAGGATCCAGAATAAAGCCTTAAAAAAGATCATTGCAAAGTTAAATTCTGACGAAAATCATACATCTAATAAATAACACTTTTATCCATT
>CAZBDF010000249.1:0-7021 GCA_964490385.1 uncultured Lentimicrobiaceae bacterium
CTCACCAATTCTTTTGTAATCTTTGGCTTCGGGCAGGATTACATAGTTTTTTCCATCTGTGAGTACAAATACAGAAACCTCGATACCACTTAAAAAATCTTCAATCACAACCCTGGCGCTGGCTTTGCCAAACTTTTGTTTGTCTATCATCTCAGCAAGAGAGTTCCGGGCTTCATCAATATTATCAGAAATTATCACGCCTTTTCCTGCGGCCAGGCCATCAGCTTTAAGCACGTAAGGTGGTTTCATTATTTTCAGAAATGCAAATCCCTTTTCGGTTTCACCGGAACTGAATGTTTGGTAAGCTGCCGTTGGGATGTCATATTTTTGCATAAATGTTTTTGCAAAATCCTTGCTGCCTTCTAACCTGGCACCCTCCTTATCCGGGCCAACAATAATGATGTCTTTCAATTCACCCCTGTTTGTAAAATAATCCCTGATACCTTCAACCAGTGGTACTTCAGGGCCTACCACAATCATGTCAATTTTATGCTCAAGCGAAAATTGCCCAATGCTTTCAAAGTCATTCAGGTCAAGCCGGACGTTGGTTCCATTTGCACTTGTGCCGGCATTTCCGGGTGCAATGTAGAGCTTCGTCAATTCAGGGCTTTGCGCCATTTTCCAGGCCAGGGCATGTTCCCTTCCACCGGATCCAAGTAAGAGTATGTTCATCTTTTATAATGCTTAAATGATAAAATGCCTAAATGCGAAAATGATAAAATGTTGAGCGTAGCGCCTGTCCCGTTCGTACGGGGAAATCCCGCCGGTGCGGGGCTTAAATGATTGATTGTCTGATTTATTGTAATTGTTTAGCTACTTACCGTTCATTCCAATCATATAGGCTTCTATCATAGACCCCCTCTAACTCCCCCTATCTTGAGGGGGAGGATGCCACCGCACTTGCTACTGCAGTCGCCTGTGCGGCTGGTCACCCTTCCCCTCAAGGGGAAGGGGCGGGGATGGGGTCATCAGGATTTGGTAAATAATACATCCACCTAATATAGTTACAATTTAATTATCTATTGCATCATTTTATCATTGTCTCCACTGCAAAATAACTAAAATTAACATTGGCCTTTGCCGATGATTTATACAATTTAATACACAATTGGGTGTTATTTACCTTTTAAATTTTTGTGCATCTCACATCGAAGGAATGATTTTTAAAAACCTGTTCGTCGCCTGTACTTTTCTGTTTTTCGGGGTTTGTAGCATTAGGGCTGTAAATCCTGAGAAGGTTTCAATTATCGAAAATACTTCCCATATTTTTCGCTACGATTCAACTGATGATCATTCGCTCAAAAACCTTTTTGTTATAGAAATTGCCCGTTTAAATTTCCTGAATCTGTATCGAACAGAATATGCAATGGATTATGATTTAACTATCGACATCCATTTGCTGCCGGATATGAAGCTGGAGATTGTAAGTCGGTTGGAAAATAAAGATTTGGTGGGTGATGTTTTCTATAAGGATTTTAATGTGGGTGATGTGATGACACCAACGCTATATTCTTTTGAACTGATTGTTTCAAATGGCCACAATTTGATTGATACCATTCGAATAAATGACCTTGATGTTTCCGATCAAAATAATTGTAGTACAGAAATTTCTATAGGACACCCTCATGGTAACTTGAATATTGTGGCATCAAATGTTGCGTTTTCTTATAAAGAAACTGATAAACTGGCTTTTGACGGAAGGATTTCGGCCATCAACGATTATATGGCTTTAAGTGAGCTTTCGGTTTACCAGTTGGAAAAGGCCGGGCTTATTGACGCCGAAGAACCCGGTGAAATTCTATCGGCCTATTTTCAAATATTTGACCTCGAAAGGTATTTGTCAATCCTCAATGCCGGCCTGGAAGAAATTTCTTTTAAAATCCCCGATAAGCGCACTCAATTCCTCGAACTAAAACTGAAGGAACTGAATTCAAACCAGCGACGTTTGAACACACTCTTCGATCAGACTTTAAACTCAAAGCCCCTTGCGATAGATAAGCAGCAATTAACAAAAGCTGCAGAAACGATAACGGGGATGCAGTTGGCTTACCTGGATGAACTGAACAGGCAAAGTTTTTTTTACGAGCCGATGTACCAAAACATGGCTGCATATTTTTGCGGAGATGTATCCTTTAAAACCGTTTCACAACAACTTGATCAGTATTTCAATTTTTCTGATACCATCGAAAATAAAACCCCAACAATAGGGGAGGGATTTAAAGATATCCTGATTGAAAAGTATTTGCTCCTGTCGGACAGCCTGATTGCTTGCGAGAAATTTCACATTGCCGAAATCCTTCTCGAAAGTGCTGATGCAGTCTGCCAGGCAACAAACTCTGATGAAAGTGCCCTTATAGTTTACAATAAGCTTTCCACCACAAAATGGGGGATTTATGATGCCTACATGCGTGTGGCAAAATCGGCGATGGAAGCAGGGAATTTGAGCATGGCTTATCAATACCTCGAAACTGCTTCAGAATTTCAATCCTTAAATCATACTTTTATCACCACCAATGGTTTTACTTTGGTGGAATTTGAAAAGTTGGCCTGGGCATACTTTGAAAAGGGAAACCGCGAATACAAATCAGAACTCTACCGGGATGCAATATCAAGTTGCACACAATCATTGGAACTATACCGGATGCTTGAGGTAGAGAAGTATGAAGAGATCATTACAAAAAAGATTGCCAATGCAAAAAAAGGTATCGAAATTATCATCGATAAAGACCTTCCAGGTTTTTAACCTGAAAAGTGTCAGTGTTTTCAGAATTTATGGAGACGTTTATTGCTGGAAACCTGGAAGGCCTCATCGCCCAAATTGAAAAATATTCTTGCTGCAAATATTTTAACGCCGGTTCATCAGAAATTCCCATCTTTGTAAGATTAAAACACAAAAACATTTATCATGAAAAGAAGACTGTTGCTTATAAGTAATTCAACCAATTTTGGGGAAGCCTACCTTGGCTGGCCCCGTCAATATATCAAAGATTTTATGGCTCCCACCGGAGTGAAGGACATCCTGTTTGTTCCCTACGCCGGGGTCGGGCTTGATATTGAAAGTCTTGAAAAATCATACGATGCCTACGAAACAAGGGTTCAGGGTGTATTTGCAGAGTTAGGATATAAAGTCCATTCAATTCATCGTGAAGCCGATCCTGTAGCTGCCCTGAAAAAATTTGATGCCATTGCCGTAGGTGGTGGAAATACTTTCCATTTGGTTTATATGATGCACAAACTTGGTTTGATGGATGCGATCAAGCAGCGTGTAAACGAGGGGATGCATTACATGGGATGGAGCGCGGGTTCTAATGTTGCCTGCCCTTCATTAAAAACTACCAACGATATGCCCATCATCGAGCCGGCAAGTTTTGATTGCCTCAACCTGATCCCTTTCCAAATTAACCCACATTATTTGGATGCCAACCCCGAGGGCCATGGCGGTGAAACACGTGAGCAGCGTATCGAAGAGTTTCTGCTGGTGAATCGCCAAATGCCTGTTGCCGGACTGCGTGAAGCCACGTTGCTGTGGGTTGAAGATGATGATATGAAATTAATGGGCAACCGGCCAATGAGGTTGTTTAAATTTGGTGACGATCCTAAGGAATTTGATCCGGGTTCCGACATTAATTTCCTGCTATAAGCATGAATATGTGGGATGTCCGCTATAGTGGACAGGATTTTTTTTACGGAAGATGACCCAATGTTTTTTTTGAGAACAAATCAACAACTCTTCTGGCGGGTCACCAGATATCAGTATGTTTATGTATCTTTGTTTGAAATAACGATAAATTATTGATCTGACATGAGTTCGAATGCAATATTATACCAGAGAATTAGTGGGCTTCCTGCATACTTGAGGGAACATTTATTAGATTATATTAATCTCCTCGAGAAAAGCGATTTAAAAATTGGCAAAAAGGACTTGAAAATTGGCAAAAAGGGTGATAATTTGATAAGGGTGGATAAATGGCAAGAAATTGACAAAATGCTTAAGGAGATTCAAAAATTGAATGTTTTTAATTCAATACCTAATCCGGTTGATTGGCAAAAAGAACACAGAGATGAGTGGAAAAGTCGCATTGCTGGATAGTAATATCATTATCTATATTTCAAAAGGAGAATTAGATTTTCTTCCATTATTTGAGGGATATGATCAAATCTATATTTCAATTATAACCTACATGGAGGTTTTAGGATATCATTTTCATAATTTGAATGAAAAGAAGAAAGTCAATGATTTCCTCAGTATTTTTAACATGATTTGGCTTGATGAACATATTGTTGAGGAGGTTATTCTTATTAGAGAGAATACCAGAATAAAGTTACCAGATGCAATTATTGCTGCTTCTTCGAAAGTAATTAATGGTGATTTGATAACAAGGAACATCGATGATTTTAAAGCAATTTCAGACTTAAACCTTATAAACCCTTTTAAATAAGCAATCCTGTCATAACTGCAATTTGTCGGACAACCAACTTATTAATCTCATTAATAAGCTCTTTGTCATAATTAAATTATTAAAGGTTTCACCATTCAAACTTTGTTAGTCCAATAATCAACTTCAGTTAACTCCATTATTACTCTTTTGTGAATTTTCGTGGTTTAGTGGCAAAAGTTGTGTTTTGACTTTGATGCGTGGGTTCAGCATCATCATCGTAAACAATGCTTCCAAAAAGATCAATTATTTCCAATTGTTTTCGTTTGTCAATAATAAAACCTGAATATGGTAAACTGTTGGGTGAGTTTTAGATTAGAGGTTTTTTAAGGCTTCCATAACCGGGTAAAACAATCCGATTATCAATAGTAGTGTTAAAAAAGGCCGGTTAATATTTGCCCATGTGTAGTTTTTTCTAACGATTGCATCCCCGGCATGGTTGAGCGACGAAAAGAATAAAAAGAACATGAAAGCAAATAAGATGGTAAGTTCAGCACGAATTCCCCAATTCAGGAAATAAACCAGTAATGCAATTGCAGCATATGATAGCAGTGCGATGGCCGACTGACGCTGATAGTTGCTCCCGGTTTCAAAACCTTTGGCCTCGGCAGCTTTTTTGCCAAAAAATAAACCTTCAATCCCTGAAAGCCCTGCGACTGACAATATTATTACCGGTATCATGAAATGAAGTTGTGCTTCAGGGTTATAGCCATTTTGGTAAGCAATCGAGTATCCGAAGTAAAAAGCCAAGGCAACACCGGCTATTCGTAGTAATTCTAAAATTTTGATGATCATAATTTGACGATAATAAATGCGACTGCAATTTAAGTAATTTTTCGATATAATGAATTTCTAATGGGATATTTAGGTCTGCTCTTTACAAAATTATAAATTTGCCTGCCTAAAATAATCAGTTGCCCTTTCAATTAAACTCAGGTTAAAAGCTTAAAAAATAACACTTATGGATTTCGAAACTACCCAACTGCTGATCGTTATGATTGCCTACATGGCCCTGCTGATACTTTTTGGTTTGTACAAGGGCAGGAAGGTAAAAACAGAATCGGATTATGCCATTGCAGGGCGCAGTTTACCCGGTTGGGTAGCGGCACTTTCCGAAAGGGCGACTGGCGAATCATCCTGGGCATTGCTGGGATTACCGGGTGCAGCTTATGCCACCGGGCTGCTTGAAGTTTGGACGGCAGTAGGCTGTGTGGCAGGTATTATCACAGCATGGGCGCTCTTGGCATGGCGGCTCCGGGATGAAGCCGATAAATACAAAGCTGATACTTTTACCGAATACATTGCCCTTAAGCATGGCGACCTCGGAAAGTGGATCAGGATTGTTGGAAGTTCTACCATCGTGTTTTTCTTTTTCTTTTATGTGGCTGCTCAATTTTTGGGAGGAGGTAAAACAATGCATATAATGTTTGGTATTGAACCCTGGATGGGGATGTTGGTAACTGCGGCCATTATTGTCCCATATACAATTTATGGCGGTTTTTTAAGCGTTGTTTACACGGATGTTGTACAGGCAATCCTTATGATTGTAACGCTCGTGGTAGGTCCGATTGTTGGGCTAATATACCTTGGAAATCATCCTGACCTTTTTGCACAATCGATGGAGATGGCATTGGAAAAAGCCGGCCCGGAGTACAATTCACTTGTTGGGGGATTTGGTGGGTTTATGGCAGGTGTGGTGATTGTTGGTGGGTTTTCATGGTTCTTTGGTTATCTGGGAGGACAGCCACAATTGAGTACACGTTTTATGGCCATAAAAAGTGAGAAGCAGGCCAAACAGGCAAGAAACATCGGGATTGTATGGACGGTGGTGGCCTACACCGGAGCCTTAGTGTTGGGGTGGATTGGAATTGCAATCTTCGGCCCAACCGGATTGGAAGATCAGGAGCATGTGATGCCTGCCGTTATTATGAAAATCTTTCATCCCCTGGTAGCAGCAGTGCTGATGACCGGTGCAATTGCCGCAATGACCTCCACAGCCAATTCCCTGCTTATCCTTTCGGCTACCGAATTATCAGAAAATCTTATTAAGCCACTAAACAAAAATTCCGTCCGTAGAAGTTCTTTATTTCAATCCAGGATAATTACGGCTGTACTTGCCGTTGTTGCTTTATTTCTTGCCTTTGTCATGCCAAAGGAAACCATCTTTACATTGGTAAGTTACGTTTGGGCTGGTATTGGCGGTACTTTTTCGATCGTGATTTTGTTGTCACTTTTCTGGAAGAAATATCATGGCAGGGCTGTAATTGCAACAATTGTTTCCGGGGTAGCTTTCACTATCATCTGGATCAGTACAGGAATGGACGACCATATCACCTCCCGCCTGCTTACTTTTTTTGTTGCCGGGTTTGTAGCCATTGCAACAACTTATCTGTGGCCGGAAAAGGTATAAACTCCTTTCGCCTGAATATTATTCTTTAAGCATTACAATTGGAGGTGCTACTATCACCAAGAAAATATTGATATACCAGCAATAGCGAAAAAAAAACGGCTGCATCCCCCAATGCAGCCGTTTTTTGTTTCACTGTTTGAAATGCTAAACGCTATATTCAAACTGGTTGGTATTG
>CAZBDF010000250.1:0-6987 GCA_964490385.1 uncultured Lentimicrobiaceae bacterium
CCAAATGTTTTGCTTTTTAGAGTGCATTCAAAGTTTGGGATTTATTTGATGTGATCTAAGGATTTTTGAAATAAATCTTTCAGGGGGCATTAGGTCACGTATTTCAATCGCCGTCAGGCATCTGGCTGATTGGCTATTGATTCGATAGCAATTCCTATTCATGAATTAATTAGGTTAGATCGCTATCTGAATAAATGTCTTCCTGTTCATCTTTAAGAAAATCAAAAGCACCACCTTCATTGATAATGTGATGAAGTTCTTGCGATGAAATATCTTCCGACGGATCTTCTAAAAATGTAATAATTACTTTTTTTGGGGAATCGATGTGAATGGGATCAAATATTTTCAATTCCTTTCCGTCATATAACCCTTGAATACTTAACATTGGTTTTTATTTAATTTAACGCAAAGATAATTAAAATACAGTTTCACTTATTATGTCAAATAAATAGGATGCATGAAAAACTTCCCACTAATAATTGAAATCAACAAACTATGAATCCTCTACGAGGATTACAAACTATATTCATCATATTTTGCTACAATTCTGAAACCTCTACGAGGTATAGATCACTGTTATTGATCCTGTTAGTGGTACTATTAAAGCTTCCAAAAAACTACTTGCGATTAAATTACCTTTTTTGTGTTCAGCAATGGCCGGGCACAAACTTTTAAAGCCTAGATGACTATTTCATATTATTGTTTGTCCCTACTGATTAAACCCTGACGACTTAGCTTAACGGACGTTTCAAATTTTTGGTGAATAACCTCGTAGAGGTTGCAGAATTGTAACAATGTGACATGAAAGAACAAAGGAAATCCTCGTAGAGCCAGCCTTGCCGGCAGACAGGGATTCATAAAATAAGGCAAACGAGATGAAGTGTAACATTTGTTGTTCACCCAATCAATTTGCGCCCAATGGAAAATAGTTGACGAAAAAAAGGACAGCCTTTGACTTTTGCTATCCATTTTACAATTGATGTATTTTTTACCCTTTATAAAAAGGAAGCTTTACAATCTTAGCCTTGAGTAACTTATTCCGTACCCTGATGTAAATTTCGCTGTCAAATTTTGCAAATTCGGTTTTGATATATCCCATACCGATTGCCTTTTTTAACGATGGTGCCATAGTACCGGAAGTAACTTCACCAATCACATTTCCATCGACATCACAAATTTCGTAATGCTGTCTGGGGATGCCTTTGTCGATCATTTCAAAACCGCGCAATCTCTTGCTTGGGACATCAGCCTTAATTTTTTGATGATGATCGCGCATGATGAAATCGTTACCATCAACAAACTTGGTGATCCATCCCAGTCCGGCTTCAATGGGGGAGGTAGTGTCGTTGATGTCGTTGCCATAAAGGCAAAATCCCATTTCCAACCTTAAGGTGTCGCGGGCGGCAAGTCCAATGGACTTGATGCCAAATTCAGCACCTGCTTCAAAAATGGCATTCCAAATTTTAGCACCATCATCATTGGCCATATAAATTTCAAAGCTGTTTTTCTCTCCGGTATAACCGGTTGCGGACATAATTACCTCATCAACACCTGCGAATTTTATCTTCTTAAAAGTGTAATAGGGGATTTCAGATAAATCAACATCAGTGAGCTTTTGCAAAGTCTCCATGGCCCTTGGCCCTTGCACGGCAAGCTGGGCGATTTCATTGGAAGCATTGTACAAAGTTGCCCCAACATCATTCTGACTGTTCATCCAGGCCCAGTCCTTATCAATGTTAGAAGCGTTGATTACCAAAAGGTAGGTTTCAGCATCAACACGGTAAACCAAAAGATCATCCACAATGCCACCTTTGTCATTTGGGAAACAGGTATATTGGATTTTACCATCTTCCAGTTTGGCCACATCATTGGATGTAACTTTTTGGACAAATTCGAAAGCCTTTGGACCTTTAACCCAAACTTCGCCCATGTGCGAAACATCAAAAACCCCGACGGTAGTCCTCACAGTTTCATGCTCCGCGTTAACTCCTTCAAACTGAACAGGCATACTGTATCCTGCAAATTCAACCATCTTGGCCCCAAGTGCCTGGTGCATCTTTGTAAAAGCTGTATTTTTCATTAATAGTTTTGTTTAGTATTGTATTTAGCGGCAAAAGTAAAAAATTGCATTTAAAAGTTTCTTCTGGGATCATTAATAATTTCTAACAACCTTCGAAGACCTGGTAGGTTTTTAAAACCTGCCAGGTCTCGGTAATCAAAAAAAGCCTACAACGGAAGAGTGTTGCAGGCTTTTGCATTATGAACATTTGTGCTTATTAATTTTCCATAATCCTACCCATTGTGCCTGATATAATTTTCATTGTAAAAGTCTTGGTAGGGATTTTATTCTCTCCTGATTTCTTGTGATAAACGAGCGAAACTACTGACTGTCCTGCAGCAATAGTTTGAAATTTAAACAAATATTTCCCTTCTGCTGCTTCAGTGTCATCAGATGGTGTAAACTCGGCTTCACCGATTTGTTTGATTATTTCTTTCTCAAAATATTCTACTTCCCAAATAAATCCTTCAGATGGATTTCCCGGTAGCTCAATCTCAAAGGGATCATCAATGCCAAGGTCTATTTTTGTTCCATTGTCTTTTTCGGAAAATGGTTTGGCGCATGATGCCATAAACATAGCAGCAAGGAAGATAAGAACAAGGGAGTAGGTTTTATTATTCATTTTTTGCATTTATTAACACCACTGTCATTTATTGTCATTTAGCTACGCTGTCATTTGTTGTCATTGGGCTTTGCCGTCATCCATACGGACAAGTTTTGTTACAATATTATCAACAACTACAAATACAACTCATGACCATAAATGACCATCAATGACTACCAATGACTTTTTATTGAAAAATGATTCAAATTATATCAAATTTATCAACCACCTAAATAGTTACCATTTTCCTGAAATCATTGTTTATTTTAAAACTTCATTCACCAGTTTCGAAGCATCTTCAAGGGCAATGGCAGAGTGTACTTTCAGTCCTGAATCATCAATCAGTTTTTTGCCTTCTTCGGCATTGGTGCCTTGTAAACGAACAATGATGGGTACTTTAATATCACCAATATTTTTGTAAGCGTCAACAATACCCTGGGCAACGCGGTCGCAGCGGACAATTCCTCCAAAAATATTTACCAGGATGGCTTTCACCGTTGGTTCTTTCAAAATGATCCTGAATGCTTCCTCAACACGTTTTGCATTGGCCGAGCCACCCACATCAAGGAAGTTCGCAGGTTCACCACCCGACATTTTTATCATATCCATGGTTGCCATGGCCAATCCGGCGCCATTAACCATACAGCCTACATTACCGTCTAATTTCACGTAATTCAGATCGTAACGGCTGGCTTCAACTTCAATGGGGTCTTCCTCGTTGATGTCGCGCATTTGCAAAATATCGGGATGTCTGTAAAGTGCATTGTTGTCGATTGCTACTTTTGCATCAACAGCACAAATCTGGTCGTCGGAAGTTTTTACCACTGGGTTAATCTCGAACAAAGAAGCATCTGTTTCTTCATAAGCTTTGTAGAGTGCCATTGCAAACTTCACCATATTCTTAAAAGCTGTGCCACTCAGGTCGAGGTTAAAAGCAATTTTCCGTGCCTGGAAAGCTTGCAAACCTACCTTTGGGTCGATTTCTTCCTTAAAAATCTCATCGGGAGTTTCTTCGGCAACAGCTTCAATGTCCATTCCTCCGTGGGGAGAATACACGATCATATTTCTGCCAGTTTTGCGATCGAGCAACACGCTCATGTAAATTTCGCGGATGTCGGAAGCACCAGGATAATAAATATCCTGCTGGATCAACACCTTTCTAACTAACTTTCCTTCAGCCGATGTTTGTGGGGTAACCAGTTGCATTCCAATAATCTGGTCTGTTATTTTTTCCACATCCGCAAGGCTTTTGGCCAGTTTAACCCCGCCACCTTTACCTCGTCCACCTGCATGTACCTGGGCTTTAACGACCCACATTTTTGTACCAGTTTTTGCCTGTAAAGTTTTTGCAGCTTCTACTGCTTGTTCAGGAGATTCGGCAACAATGCCTTGTGGAATGGCAACACCATATTTGCTGAGTAGTGCTTTTCCCTGATGTTCGTGTAAATTCATCTATTTTGTATTAATGTTTTATCCGTAAATTTTAGAATGCTTAAATGTGGCAATGATGCAATGTTTAAATGTTCGTTTAAATGATGTTCTGCCATGCTGATATTGCATCATTTTAGCATTGTATCATTTAATCATTGTTTAAAGACTGCGAAATTATCAATTTTAAGTGTGGATAAAAATAGGCCGGTGATATACTAAAACCTGAATTTGCACGCTATTGGAATAATTTTATTGCCTGAAGGCTGGACAATTCAATATAACTGCGGATTTTACCCTGGAATGAATCGGATAATTCTTTTAACAATTTTTACATTTTCGTTGGTGTTTACGGCGGTTTCGGCGACTAAAAACCCCGGAAAATTAGCTTTTGCCAACAGGATATCGAATCCGCCAAAAATTGATGGGGTACTTAATGAGGCCTGTTGGGATAATGCAAGCGTTATTAATGAATTTACCCAATATGACCCTGATTATGGAAAACCATCTACCCAGCAATCGTTTGTTTATATAGTTTATGATGATGACGCCATCTACATTGGCGCCCGCCTGCTCGATACCGCTCCCGACAGTATTTTGACTCAGCTTGGAAACCGTGATGATGGTGGACTAAACGCTGATTGGTTCGGTGTTGAATTTGATACCTACTATAACCAACTGGATGCATATTCGTTTAAAGTCACTGCTTCTGGAGTACAGATTGACCGTCGTTATCGCGACCATACCTTTGACGCTGTGTGGAAGAGTGCTACCAATGTAACTGATGAAGGCTGGATTGTTGAAATGAAAATCCCGTATTCGGCCATCCGCTTCCCAAACGAAGATGAACAACTTTGGGGAATGCAGGTTACCAGGAGCATCAGGCGAAACCGTGAAACTGCAATGTGGGCCCTGGGTGTAAAAGGTGCTGCTAACCAGCAGGTATATTGGGGAACGCTTAATGGCCTGACCAATATTAAACCACCTTTAAGGCTGTCGCTTACTCCTTACTTTTCGATTGCCGGCCAGCACGATCAACGCATAGAAGACAAGTCTAATCAATATTCCTACTCCTTTGGTGGAGGTGCTGATGTGAAGTATGGAATCAACGAAAGTTTTACCCTCGATATGACCCTTTTCCCTGATTTCAGCCAGGTGAAATCGGACAACAAAGTAAAAAACCTGAGTGCTTTCGAAACGGTATATGCTGAGCAAAGGCCCTTTTTCCAGGAGGCGGTTGACCTTTTCAGGAAAGGCGGTTTGTTTTATTCGAGAAGAATAGGAGGGACACCCATTAATTTCTATGATGTACCCAATGAAATGGATTCTACCGAACAGATCATAGATAATCCGGCCCAGGCCAAACTGCTGAATGCACTTAAAATATCGGGGCGGAATAACCGTGGGCTGGCCATTGGTTTTTTGAATGCCATCACCAACAATACCTATGCTACAGTTGAAGATACCAATGGTGCGCAACGCGAAATCCTTACCGATCCATTTACAAATTATAATATTACCGTATTCGATCAGGCCCTGAAAAATAATTCATCGGTTTACCTGATAAATACCAGTGTGGTCCGCAGCAACAAATACAATGATGCGAATGTTTCAGGTGGTGGTTTCAATTTATTGAACAAACAAAATACCTGGAATGTGAACGGCTCGGGTGCTATCAGCCAGGTGTTTCTCTATAACACCGAAATGGCAAACTATGAAGCCATACGTGGGTATAAATATTATGCTTCTATTGGAAAAGTGAGTGGGAATTTTCATTTCAACATTTACCGCCATGTGATGGATCCTCATTATAACGACAATGACCTTGGAATTACCCAAAGGAATAATTTCGAAAGAAATGGCATCAACTTCCGCTATAATATTTACACCCCTTTTTGGAGGGCGCGTAGGTTTAGCGCTTATTTGAGGGCAAGCCACGAAACTGATTATACTACCAATAAAAATTTGAACCTGAGTTTTAGGGTCGGGGCGAACATGACTTTTTTGAGTTATATGGGGGCCTGGGCAAACTTTACTGTTTCACCCATCGAGCGCTACGATTACTATGACCCAAGAACTGAAGGCCGGTATTACATTAGGCCGGGTTATACCAATGCCAGCCTGGGTTTTTCATCAGATTACCGCAAGGCCCTTGCACTGGATGGAAATATCTGGTTTGGTTACGACCAGGAGGAATATGTTGGAAGGAGTTTTATGATCCGCCCCGTTGTGCGGGTAAGCGATAAGTTGAACTTCAACTATACTTTTAGAACCAGCATAACCGACAATAGTAAAGGCTATGCCGATACTGATACTTCCGGGGCCATTATTTATGGGCAGCGTGATATGACATCTTATGAAAATGTGTTGTCGGGCAGGTATATGTTCAAGAACAATTTGTCGCTAAGTTTGTGGATGCGGCATTATTGGTATCAGGGAGCTTATGAAAGTTATTATCGTTTAACCGAAGATGGTAGGCTTGAAGATACAGATTCCTATGACGGGAATAATGATTTTAACTTCAATACCTTTAATGTCGATCTGGTATTTAATTGGGAGTTTGCCCCCGGAAGCAACCTGAGCCTGGTATGGAAAAATTCGATCCTGCACGAAGACCAATACATTATTGATGATTTTCTGGATAACTTCCAGCGGACCATGCAATCCGACCAGTTGAACCAGCTTTCATTGAAGGTTTTGTACTACCTCGATTACCAGGATGTATTTAAAGGGAAAGGGTAGGGGCGTTTAGCGTTTTGAGTTTATCAAAAGATTAAGAGGTGCCACAAAAACACTACAACACAAAAACTCACAAAAAAATAAGAAGCTAACTTTAGTGAAATTTAGTGAATTTGTGCTTTAGTGGCGAAGAACGTACTTTTCAGAGAAAGCTTAA
>CAZBDF010000251.1:0-6976 GCA_964490385.1 uncultured Lentimicrobiaceae bacterium
ATAACTGCTGGCGTCCTGATGCAGATGAATATAACCTCCCGGGTTAGTGTAAAAAGAGCCATACAATCCCTGATTTCGAAGATCGAGGGCTGTAAAAGTTCCAGATAAAACATCCAGCGCACCGTAGGTCCAAAGGTAGGAATTACAGGTAACCGTAGTTCCATCAAGGCGCAATGCGCCACCATCCCATTTAGAAATTTCAAGAATATTGAATTCCTCGTTCGAAACATACTGATGTCCTTTACTTCCATCAGTGAGTGGCTGATAGAAAGTTACCATGCCGGTGCTTTCATCAAAACCATCGGTGCCAACATTGTTGGTCCAGTCGCCTTCAATTTTAATATTGTAGGTTGCAGTTGGCGATGGGCCATTGTCGCAACTCAAGGTGCCATCAGATATCAGGAGGTCGCCAACAATATGAAGATCTCCGGATTCAAGATAGCAGGTGCCCCCGGGCTTGTCAATAGTTAAATCGTGTACATGAAAATCAGCACCTTCTCCATTATTGATATGCTGGTCTCCGGCTCCATCCATTATTATCGTTCCGCCTGTAATATTATGATCCCACGCCGTATTTGAATTAATTTCTAAGTCTCCTCCGCAACTTATGGTGCCATCCGAAATCTGCACCTGGCTACCGTCAAAAAACCTAATTGAACCAGCTGTGTTTATTTCATCATCGCTGCTGTCGAGGATGATTGTTCCGTTATTATTTACCCTGAATGCATCTGATAAGGTTGAAGTCCCGGTTAACACACTGTTATTTAAGGCAAAGGTGCCAACATATACCTGGAATATCTGGCTGCAAGTCATATTTTGCTGCATGGTAACCTGCTTGCTTGCATCATCTTTGTAAATAACCACGGTAGTATAGGTGTCATCCTGGTTATCATCCCACCACAATGAATTGTTATTACCCTGAAGGTATAAATAGGATGTGGTGCCGGTCATCGTAAACTGGCCAAATCCTGCATCAAACGTGCCGTAAACATGAAAAGTGCTCGTTGAGTTTTGCGTTAGCATTGCTCCAGTATTTAAATAAATTGAAGCAGCATAAGCATTACTTCCAATCACTGGTTGAAAGGGTGTTCCGGCGTTGATTTGAACTGGATCGAGTGAACTTGGGACTTTGTTAAGCGACCAGTTGCTGGGAGTATCCCAATTCGTACTGGTAATGCCAATCCAGTAGTTTGTTACAGTGGGCAATACATTGATGGTATAATCTTCCACTTCGCCAAATTGAGTACCGCCACAAGGCGAAACAGCACCGGTGTAAGTTATCCTGATGCGCATTCTTACATCACCAGTAGTAGCATCGCCAGGCGGTGCAATTGTTGCCGTATAGGGGCCATTACCAGGTGTGCCGCTTACTGTAATGGTTTCACCGGAATCTGAAAAATCTCCATCCCGGTTCCAATCAACCCAAACACCACATTGATCCTGTGAAAAGGGTTCACCATTTGTTACAGTTAAAGTATGGCTCATATTTTTTGCAAGATCGGTAGAGTGAAGTGTTGTATAATCTACGTATCCGCCATCACATTCCGAGGAATTGTCGATGGTACCCATTTGCACCCTGCTGATATGTTCTTCACAACCACCTGATGCAGCGCAATACATGTAACCATTGATCATGGCTTCGAGGTTTGGCCTGCTGCCAATATACCCGTCACCGGGGTTAACCTGTGGCAGGCCATGGCGTTTCAGTATTGCCCGCATTGTGGATGGAGAAGGAGGTGTAGCCGAAACATTGGATTTCCAATAGCCAGAAAAACACGCAATGGCACTCGATACAATTGGTGATGCGCTGGAAGTTCCGTTAAATGTTGAGGTATAGAGGTAGTTTGGTCCTTCGGCACTGTAAAGTCCACCGTAACCGGTTGTGGTTACATTATGTCCCCAGCCCTGTGAATCAAAACGAGGGCCATAGCTTGAAAATCCAATTTTTTTCAAATCGTTTGATACAGTAGCCTGTCCGGCACCGACGATCACAGCTCCCGAATTACCAAACCATGTTAAGTTTCCGGTATTCACATTCCCATTGCCACCAGCCTCAACAACATGAATGCCGTTGGCTACAGCATTAACTATTGCTGCATACACCGGGTTGTTAGTTTGCGCATTTGGGCTTACATTGCCATACCATTCGATAGGCACATAACCAGCGCTACCTGTATAATCAGATTGTTGTTCTAAAAGAATAACATCGCCAGCCGATAAATTTGAAATGGACAATATTATTGCTCCTGCCGGATTGTAGCTCGGAGAGGGAGAGCCATAATAGGTGCCACACGTTTTAAGGCCTGAATTATAGGAGGCCCCTGTGGTACCCCAACCATTATTATTTGAAACCAATTGCCCGATTACAGCAGTACCATGATGGTTGTCGCCAAATGGATTAACTACATTTGAATTGATCTGCCATCCACTTGCTTTGGTGATATCTGCATGATTGTAATTCCAGTCATATTCGAGATCACAAATTGTAATCCCTGTTCCTGTACCGCCAGTTTTTGTCCATGCGTATTCTGCATCAATACCTGCAGGCACATCTGAAGCAGGGTCAAGGTAACCCTGGGAAGCTTCGTAATCAGGAGGCAAGGGCGGCTCGACAGGTTTGGGTACCGGTCTGGCATAAATTAATCCTGGCAAACTTTCGAGAGATTTACTTAGCTCCCAGATGTTTTCTTGTTCAGGGACCCGCAGCCGGTAAATGTTGTTGAGGTTGTAAACAGATTGACCTGAACTCTGGCTTCCATTTTCGCTAAGTTCATCAAGTAATTCTTCAGAAACTTCAGAAAACCGGCTCCATTCGTACCATGTCAGATCATCTAATATCGGTTGAATTCCCCGGGTAGCATGGGCCTGCAAATCTAATAATTGACTATTTCTTAACCTTACTTTCGCGTCATTGGTAAACATGATGTCAAGCAGATCATTCTCACTCGCATAGTAGTGGCCGGGTTCCTGTTGAGGTGGTAGTACCTGGTTGTACTCAAAAGCATCCTCCGGATATGGAATATCAGATGACACTTTTCGTTCTTGTGCTTTCAGTGAGGAAAGCATCATAAAACAAAACAAAATTGTAAAAAGTTTTTTCATTGTGTTAGGATTTTAAAAAATGAAATAGATGTAAATTGTCTCTCATCAGCAAATCAGATCGAAAACACAGGGAGAACATGCTGTTAAAAAGTAAAGATTCCGTTTTTATACTGAATCAGAATGACTTTTATTAAGATGGATAATAGTAAGCTTAGTGTAGATAATAGTTAATGTTGGATATACCCTGTACCCAAAGACTGCCTGTTTGATTGAATGATTAGGCCAAAACTATGAAAACCATTAACACATATTTATTAATTAACAAATGTTTAACAATAAACATATGTAGATTTAATTAATAGGTATTAGTAAGCTGATTTGAATTTGCAGCAGGTAAAGTAAGTTTTAGTTTCACTATTTCTTTTAGCATATAGTTTCGCAATTATAGCTCTAACTCATCATCAGTAAGTTGGGAGTGGGACATCTCCAATTCAAATTCAAGAAATTCATAACAATTGCTAAATTCTGCAACGTAGTCAGCCGGTGCACTCTTTTTCTTTTGATCGAGATTTTTTTTATAGCCTTGATTATGTGAAGCATATTAATTCATCTCTTAGTTCTTAATAAAAGTCAAGTAGAACTAATAAATTTCTTTGTTGATTGGTCAATAAATTAAAGCTACTTATTAAATTTTCCAAAGGGAGCTTTTAATGTTCTTTATTTAAATGAAATTAATTCCTAATTTCGCTTCCTTTTTCACCAGATTGAAGGGATTACAAACAAACTAAGCTGTTGTTGAATGATGAATTTTTTACTTGCTGCGCTAACCATTTTTGCTATCGTGCTCATTGGCATTTTGCCATTTGCAATCCTGTATCTCTTTTCAAATCTCATGTATTTTTTCCTCTACAAAGTTTTTGGCTATCGAAGGCAGGTGATTGAAGGTAACCTGAAACTGGCATTTCCAAATATCAGTAAAAAGGAGTTGTCGGAACTATTGAAGAAAGTTTATTTTAATCTCACCGATATCCTCGTTGAAGGGATCAAAAGCTTCACCATGACCAGCAGGCAGATTGTTAAAAGGCATCGCGTAACTAATCTCGAAATGCTTGATAAATACAGAAATGAGAAAAAGAGCATCATTGCTGTTCCGGCGCACTACGCCAATTTTGAGTGGGGGAGTTTGTCGGCGAGTTTGCAAACGGGTTACAATGTTATAGCCTTTTACAAACCACTTGGTAATCCATGGGTTGATAAATTCTTGCGGTGGAGCAGATCGCGTTATGGAACTTCGTTGATTTCGATTTTTGAAACCAGTGCTACTTTTGAAAAATACAAGGATATACCAACGATATACCTCATGGCTGCGGATCAGAGCCCATCGAAGAAAGAAAGCGGCAAAGCCCATTGGGTGGATTTTCTTGGATTAAAAACAGCATTTCTGCACGGGCCTGAGAAGCATGCACGCATTAACGATTTGGATGTTATCTACGTAGATATCCAACGTGTAAAACGTGGCTATTATGAGTTGGAGTTATCAGTTTTGGCAGATAATGTAAACGAATTTCCTGATGGGGAAATCACCAGGCGTTATGCTAAAAAACTGGAGTCCATTGTTCAGGAAAATCCGGCAAACTGGTTATGGTCGCATAGGCGGTGGAAGTTGGGGGTAGGGAAGGTAGAGGTTAGAAGGTAGAAGAAAATTGATGATCCATACGGACAAGTTTGAAGATCGCAGGTTGTTGATTGTTGATGTGATGGAGACCATGCATCGTCCACACGCAAGTGTCAGAGAGGAAAGATATAAGATGTATAACAAGAAGGGTTCGCAGCCCTGAACGAAGGGAAGGGATAGCAACCCTGGGTTGGGAAAATAAAACCAGGGCCGCCATCCCCGCCTTGCCGGCGAGGCAGGCCCTCGTTCCTCGGGGCTTGCATCCCTTGCATTAACCTACATGGAAATTTTGAATATCGAACCGCTGAATATCGAATGTTGAATATTGAACTGGTTTGATGAACCCTGACCTTGCATCGTCCGAAGGTCATGCAAGCGTCAGAGAGAAAAGATCTAAGATTTTTGATAAAAAGCGGTCATCAGTCATCAAACCTTCCTAACCCACATACATTTCATCAATCACATCTTTATACTTTATCTCAATTACCTTGCGGCGGATTTTTAGCGTGTTGGTCAAAGCATTGTTCTCGATGCTGAATGCTTCGGGTAAAAGTGTGTATTTTCCAATCTTTTCGTAGGGTGTTAAATCGATCTGTAGATTCGAAAGTTTGTCGTCGAAAAATTCTAACATCTGAGGGTCGTTTATTAATTGTTCGTTGCTTTCGGCTTCAATACCTATGCTTTTTGCATAAGGCACAAGATATTCGAAAGCGGGAACTATGATAGCAGTGATAAACTTGCGATTATCACCAATTACCACAATTTGTTCTACAAAATCATCCCGGCCTATCAGCAATTCAAGTTTCTGGGGCGAAACAAATTTGCCCACCGAAGTTTTAATAATATCTCTTAAGCGGTCGGTCATGTAAAGGTTTCCCTCAGGAGTTAAGTGGCCTTCATCTCCCGTGCGGTACCATCCGTCAGACAGCACTTCGGCAGTTGCTCCGGGTTTCTTATAATATCCCCTAAAAACAGTTTTTCCCTTTACTAATATTTCGTCGTTTTCATCAAATTTTACCGAAACTTCGGGCATCATTGTGCCACACGAATCAAATTCATATTCATCGGTTTTGAAACAAGAAACTGTGGCTGTTGTCTCAGTGGCACCATATCCATAATTTACAAAAATGCCAATTGCATGGAAATACCTCAGCAATTCTGGTCTGATGGCTGCCCCCGAACAGGGGAATGCTTTTATGTTATCACCAAATATTTTTCGTAACTTTTGTAAAACCAGTTTATTGGCAATGTTTGATTTAAGCTTTAGGCCCAAGGGTAAGGCTTTCGATTTTCGCTTGTACTCAATTGTTTGATGCCCTGTTTTAATTGACCAGTCGAAAATCTTGCGTTTCGTCGAAGGCCATGTGGCATATTCTTTTTGTATGCCTTCATAGGTTTTTTCGTAAAACCTGGGGACAGTACACATCACAGTTGGCCTAACAACAGGCAATACCTCAATAACTTCCTTTGGATTTTCAAGAAAAACGTTTACGGCACCTACGTGCAGGAGGAAGAAACTCCACGATCTTTCGAAAACGTGGCTCAATGGTAGAAAACAAAGTGAAATATCTGAGTCATCAAGTTTGAGGCGCTCGTCGTGGATGGGATGTGTAAACATGAAATTATCCTGGCCTAACATCACACCTTTAGGTTCACCTGTGGTGCCTGAAGTATAAATAATCGTTGCCAGGTCGTTGGGGCCTACTTTTGCGATTAGTTTTTCCAGACGCGTGTCCTGTTGTTCCGCTGTAGCTTTAAAATCTTTCCAGCTATAGCATTTCTCATTATTGCAATCCAAATCCGGATTAAGCAACACAATGGTTTCGAGAGATGTTGTTTTTTCGGTAAGCCAGATTGCTTTTTCCAACTGTTCTTCGTTGCCAACAAACATCAACTTCATTTTAGTTTCGTCAACAATATATTTTACCTGTTGTAGTGAGGCATTCCCAAAAAATGGTACCGAAACCCCGCGTACCGACATGATGGCCAAATCGGCCATCAGCCATTCGGGCCTGTTGTTGCTAAATATTCCGATATTGTCTTCAAAGCCAAACCCAAGTTCATCCAAAGCTAAGGCAACCCGATCCATTTCCTGGACCAAAGTTTCCCAGGAAATCGCCTGGTATTGCATTGATTTATCCCTGTACCTGAATACTTCACGTGTAGCGTATTTTTGGGCACGCGCCCGGACCATATGTGTTAAGTGGCTTTTCATAGTTCCAAAAAGTTTTTATTGGCGTTCTTCAATTTTAGTGTAGT
>CAZBDF010000252.1:0-1769 GCA_964490385.1 uncultured Lentimicrobiaceae bacterium
CCAGCCTTGAAGAGGTTGTAATGGAATCATATGAAGATGGGACTGCAAAAGTAGTCCGTTATTACGAAGGCGAAGGCAAAGCTAAAACCATGGTAAAGGAAGGTTTTTTCTATCCTGATGGGACTTTGCGTATGGAAGGGGAGTACTTGCACGGGGTGAAGCATGGCCAATGGATTTCCTACTATGAGGATGGTATCAAATGGAGTGAGGGAAATTACATCGATGGGGTAAACAATGGCGCAACAATTACCTGGCACGAGAACGGACAAAAATATTACGAAGGAGCTTATAAAAACGGTGAGCGCTCTGGTGTTTGGAGATTCTGGGGTGATGATGGGGAATTCATTAAAGAAATCGATTACGGGCCTTATGAGATCAGTGAGTAGTGATTGGTGATTGGTGGTCGGTAAATGGTGATTGGTGATTGGTAAATGGTAATCGGTGACCAGTAATCAGATATTTTTTACTCTATTTCCCTTATTCCCCTTATAAACCCTATGCACCCTATTCCCCTTATAAACCCTATAAATCTTATTTACCCTATACTTCACCCTCTAATCCGCTTTCAAAGTAATATAAACCGGCAAGTGATCGCTGTATCCGCCATAGTAGGCATTACGTCCGGCAGTTCTGCTTGGTATTTTTACTCCATTGTCTTTTGTGAATAACATCCAGTCTTCTTTTAAGATTTGAATTTCTTTTGGGTCTAACTTCAGGTTATTGCCGTCATCGAGAATACTTCCCGAAACGATAATCTGATCAAACAAATCCCAGCTGCGCCAGTACAAAGTTCCTTCGCCCCGCTCAAAATTCGGAAGTGCCAAATTATAAAGTGTGTTGTGCCTCGATATGTTTCCAGGTTTTTCAGCCTTCAATATCTCTGACACACTAAGGTCCACCGGATTGTCATTCAGGTCGCCCATGATGATAATGTTTGCCTGCTTATTTGTGGTGAAAATCGAATCCACCACATTTCTTACAACTGAAGCGGCAAACCTCCTTTTGGGATCACTTTTTTCCTGTCCTCCCGATCGTGATGGCCAATGATCAACCATGATATGAAAGGTGTCTTTTAGTGCAGTTACTCCTTTTACATAAAGCATGTCGCGGGTGCGGTCATCTTCATCAAAGGGAAAATGCAAGCCATAAGCTTTTGAATAAACAGGTGTGAAATAGTCTTTACGATACAGGAGTGCGACATCAATGCCTCTTTCGTCGGGACTTTCGTAATGTACAAACTTGTAATTCCCTTCCGACAAATTGGTTTTATCGATGAGGTCTTTCAAAACCCCGCTGTTTTCTATTTCAGCCATGCCAACAATAGCCGGTAAATCATCCTTTCCAATTGTAGTAATTACCTTTGCTATACTTTCGAGCTTCCGCAGATATTTTTCATTGTTCCAATTTATTTTACTTTCAGGAGTGAAATCCCCATCTCTTACACCTTCATCATTTATCGTGTCAAACAGGTTTTCGACATTGTAAAAAGCAATAGTGAAATTATTTATTTCTGGCTTGTTGCAGAAAAATAATGTGAAAGCTAATAGAAGTAAAACTCCTGGGAATGCGATTTTTTTCATCATTTAATTTATTATATTTAGCTTACTTGGGCTTTCTATTTGTCAACCATAACACTTGTCCGGTTCTTGGTGATGACCCTGGTTTCATTCGGTTTTTCTTGTAAAGTTGCTTCAGTTTTATTGCATAATCCTGTGAGATCGAATACATGGTTTCGCCCGCTTTAACAGTATGAAAGTCAGTGTCAGCTT
>CAZBDF010000252.1:1869-6954 GCA_964490385.1 uncultured Lentimicrobiaceae bacterium
GAGATCGAATACATGGTTTCGCCCGCTTTAACAGTATGAAAGTCAGTGTCAGCTTTATTTCTTTTCTTTTCCAGATAAATCATTTGGCCTTCATGCAAGTGATCTTCCTTACCTAGGTCATTGTACTTCCAAAGCTGGTAATTATAGATATTTAAATCGTTAGCAATTTTGTAAAAATCGTCGCCTTGACGGGCGTAAATAAATTTGCGATCGTTGTTTAAAAATATTTTCCTTTCGTTATTTCCCACGCCAAAGGCTTCGTATTCCCTGTTTTTTCCTTTTGGTATCTCGTCGGGATATTTATTCACTGCAACATAATCATCACCATACAAATCATATTTATGCAGGTCATTCTCCTCGATTATTTTAATCAACAGGTTGGCATATTTTGGATTTGTAGCATAACCGGCTTGTTTCAATCCCCTGGCCCAGCCTTTGTAATTGGTAATGTCGAGGTCGAATAAAAAAGCATACCTCCCGCGCTGGCTGAGGAAAAATGAGTGGTCTTTGTACGATTCAATGGCATGCTCGTATTTTCTGAAGCACTCATCTTTGGCATCATCATCCATTTTAATTGAAGGGCCTTCCCAGCCTTTGTGGCACTTAATGCCAAAATGATTGTTGGCCTCAGTGGCTAGACGGCTATTGCCATTCCCCGATTCTAAAATTCCCTGAGCAAGGGTAATGCTTGCCGGGATCCCGAATTCAGCCATCTCCTGTATCGCGATGTCTTTGAATTTTTGGATATAGTCGCTACGGGTAAGTTTTTTGGACTGTGATTGAGCTGGCATTGCAGCAATCACCAAAAAATAAATAAAAAGAGAAAATGATATAGTGTATGTGAAGAATGGTCGTTTGGCCATAAATGAGCTTTTTTATCAGTGGGCAAAAATATGATTTCCGATTCAATATTTAGAATAAAGATTCGAACAGGTGTTTATTGTGAATTGCTGAAGATATTATTGGAGGTTTACAATTTTTTTAGACCAGACAAGAGCATGGTTCAGGATTTCGCATCCATAGTAATTGCAAGTTTTTCTGCTTCAACCAGGGTCTCAGGTTTGCCTATGTCAATATACTTTGCTTGATCTGACCTGAATCCGTAAATGGAATGTTTGCCAGCCAGTTCAAGGTAACTGGGGGTAATCGAAAATGCGCCCTTATTGTTGATTAATTTAAAAATATCAGGGTCAATAATGTGAACTCCATTGAAAGCAAATTGGCTCAATGTGGCCGCTGAGTCGTCAACATGGATTGTTTCACCGGTGTTAATGTTCGTCCAGCCTTTCAATAATAGCTGATCATCAAATAGAAAGTACCTCGAGCTTTTTCTTTTCTGTACAAAAAGTGTGGACAATGGCTTGTGCTTTTGATGGTGGCTCCACATTTCACCTAAATCAACATCAGACAGAACATCCACATTATGAACAAAAAATGGTACCCTATCGTCAAAAAACCATCGTGCATTCATTAATCCGCCACCAGTTTCAAGCAGTTGGTCTGTTTCTAATGAATAGGAGATGTTTATCCCGAAATTGTTTTTCGATCCTACGAAGTCTTTTATTTGATCAGGAAAGTGATGGAGGTTTATAATGATGTCGGTAATGCCGTGTGATTTCAAATTTAGGATCGTTCTTTCAATCATTGTCTTCCCATTGATTTCGACAAGTGCTTTTGGTGTTTTTTTGGTTACAAGCCCAAGTCGGGTGCCCAGGCCTGCAGCAAATATCATGGCTTTCATGTGAAGGGTTTTTGATTCAGAAAACAACTATTTCTTTTTATCAGGCTTGCAAAGTTTATCTGTTTTATTTGCCGTTTGGAAGCATTTTCCGCACATGAATTTATCATCAGTTTGCTTATGGAATTTGTTTTTTTTGCAGCGCTTATTTGACATTGTTGAAATAATCAGTTCGTTCAATAAAACACTTAAATTTTATTCTTGTTCACGATGGCGCAATACTATTTCAATATTTTTAAAATTCTTTAATTTATAGGCCAATTGCTCAGCACAATAAACTGACCGGTGCTGCCCGCCTGTGCATCCAAAACTTACGGATAGGTTGGTAAAGTGTCTTTCGGTGTAAACCGAAATGCTTTGCTGGATCATAGCAAATGCCTGCCCTACAAATATGTCCACTTCGTCGTATTGCCTCAGGTAATCAATCACCTTTTTATCCATACCGGTAAACGCGCGATATTCAGCCAACCTTCCGGGATTTGGGAGCGCCCTGCAATCAAAAACAAAACCACCGCCATTGCCGCTCAAATCAACAGGAATTCCACGCTTGTACGAAAAACTATTGATCTCGATTTTGAGCTGGGCCAGGTCAAATTTATGTGCATCGTTCATCTCAATTATCTGATTCAGGCAATGTTTCAATTCAGGTAAATCAGGTGATACTTTCAGATTGACCAGCAACCATTTTAAATTTGCAATTGCCATTGGGATGCTTTCCATGAAATGCAGTTTCTTTTCATGCAAGCCCCTGAAACCATACGCACCCAATGTTTGTAATATCCTGATTAAAGTAAACTTGAAAAAATACCTCCTGAAATCATTTTTAATCCTGGGATTTAATTTTCCGGCTTGTTCGATATAATAATCAATCAGCTCTTCGCGGATGTTGTATGGTATTTGTGCCCTTGCCTGGAAAAGCAACGAAACCAAATCATAATAAACCGGTCCTTTTCGGCCGCCCTGGTAGTCGATAAAATACAATTTTTCGTTGTGCAGCATAATGTTCCGGGCCTGAAAATCCCTGTAAACGAAATAGGAATTATCAGCCGAAAGCAAAAGTTGTACAATTTTCCTGAAATCTTCCTCCAGACGATACTCATCAAAAGGTATATGGGCAAGTTTTAAAAAGTTGTACTTAAAATAATTCAAATCCCACATATAGGCTTGTCCATCAAATTCTGCTGATGGATAGCAAACCGAATAATCCACATTTTCACCGGCAATCATCTGGAACTTTATCAATTCGTTAATAACGGATTTGTAAATTCCGATCAAGCGTTTGCTAAATCCTTCCTGTTGCCTGATTTTTGATATTTCATCAAATAAAATAGTATCGCCGATATCTTCCAACAGGTAGCTTAAGCCGTCATCGCCTACAGCATAAATTTCCGGGACATTCATTCCTTCCTTTTTAAAATGCCGGCTTAGTTCAATAAAAGCATGGTTTTCGTGAGGGCTGTCATAAAACGCACCGATGGCATTCCGGGTACTTCCCTTTATCCTGAAATATTTTCGGTACGAACCTGATTCGGGCAATAATTGAATTTCAACAACTTTTTCTGCTGCCCACTTTTCGAAGAGGGAAGTTAATGGTAAGGTGATGTTTTCGCTCAAAATAATTTTTTTTCAAAAATACACTTTTTGCTGCTGTTGACGTTTTTACAACTGATTTACATAAGCGTTAAACTTTCTTAAAGCAACTCAAAATATTTTTTGTTGATTTGAAGATAGTTTTACTTTTGCGGCGGATAAGGATTTTAATTTTAACAAAAGAACAGTATGAATAAGGGTATAGTATTTTCAGTTTTATTAGTAATAGTGTTTGTTATTGGCTCGTGTGTTTCTGAATCGGACAATGATGCTACACAGAACGAAAACAGTATTGAGAATAAAAAAGATGATGTTACGGAAGTATCTCAAAAAGAGCCTGTAAAAGATCAGCCTTCGAAAGAGCAGGCGAAAATAAAACAAACTGTCAAAGAGGTGGGCATACCTGAAGGTGGTGAAATTGTAGTTGGCAATGAAGTTGGAAATGACATTGGTGAATTTGTGTCGTATAATCCTGATAGTGTTTTGCTGAAGATTTCTGACTACAGGGGCAAACTTACAATGGTAATGCTTTGGAATTCCCTTTGCGGGCATTGTGTTACCGAAAACCAGAAACACGCCGAAACCTACAAGCAGTATCACGACAAGCAATTTGTTAATGGCGATGGATTTGAAATTTACGCTATTGCATTAGATAAGGTGCGTCCCACCTGGATCCAGCATCTTCAGGAAATGAATTATCCCTGGGATGGCAATGTGTATGTTCTTGATAGTTGGAAAGATCCTGACGTCAGGTATTTTGGGATTAAAAACCTGCCTGGCAATTTCCTGATTGATGAGGACGGAATTGTAATTGCTAAAAAATTTACTGCCACCGAACTGAAGAAATTACTCGAAGATAACCTCAAGAAATAAATTTAAATTTTCAGGTCTGGATGTTTGTTAATTAGAAAATAAGTTTTACTTTTGCAGCCCTAAAATTTTAAAAGCTCGTAAAGAATTATAAATTAGATAAGTAATGGCAAACCATAAATCAGCATTAAAACGTATCAGGTCAGACCAGACAAGGCGCATCAAGAACAGGTATTTTGCAAGGACAATGAGAAATGCAGTGAAGGAATTCAGAAACCTTGAAGAAAAAGACAAAGCTACTGAGCAACTGCCAAAAATCGTTTCGTTGATCGACAGAAATGCCAAGCGTTCGATTATCCATAAAAACAAGGCTGCTAACCTGAAATCGAAACTTACAAGAAAACTCAACATAATGGCCTAAGCTATTTTGTGTGAAAATATTAAAAGCCTCTTCGGGATAACCGGGGAGGTTTTTTTGTTTGTGCCGGATAGTGTTTGTGGAAGCCGAAATTTCAACAATCAACTGTTTCCAAAATTCAAAGTGAATGGAGTTTCTGTAATTGTGATTTAAGATTTATTTGATTTTTGCCCCGCACGTGCGTATTGGCGTCAAGCTAATTTAAGGTTATTAACAATGAAGTGGTTGAAAACTTATTTTAAATCAGCACTTTAATAGGAAAAGAAAGGGCAATTTGTTTTTCAAAGCACAACCAATGAAAACAAAAAGCCTTACGGGAAACAAGTCCCGGAACAAAGATCGTAAAATTAGTGACTTCTTCAGCACAAAGATTTTGAATAGATTGGCAATAAAAAGTGGGTTTAAAAAGCGAAGCGATGGCAAGGTCAGTGCAAAGAACTTGATATGAGGTTTTATGATGATGGTATCAAAAATGAAGAACACGTACGAATCCTGGTCACAAGAGATATCATTATTATCCGGATCAGTA
>CAZBDF010000253.1:0-6899 GCA_964490385.1 uncultured Lentimicrobiaceae bacterium
TCAAAAGTTGCATGCCACATAATGTTACTCCCGGTATTGTCGTATATCCACTGCAAAGTATCCGGGTCGATGGTAATATCAACACGCGCTACCACATCATCGCGGAATACCTCGTTGTCACCGGGAAAATTTGGTTGGGCAAATAAATGCCCCATGGAAACGAATAAAAAAATAAACATTAAAGGTGTTAAAATTCCTTGAGCTACTTTGTTAAATTTCATTAGTATAATTTTTAAAAAAATTCATTCAATTCTCTGAATTCTGAGTTTGAGCTTTATTGAACAGAACAAATTATCCAACTGTCAAAA
Organism: uncultured Lentimicrobiaceae bacterium; assembly: GCA_964490385.1. GTDB lineage: Bacteria > Bacteroidota > Bacteroidia > Bacteroidales > 4484-276 > 4484-276. Next base: position 309 of record CAZBDF010000253.1, read on the forward strand.
TATTAATCATCGAATTACGCTGATTAATCGAATTATCACCTGCCCAAGGCAGGTTAAATTTGTGTAATTCCCAGCCTTCACTTCGTTTCGGCGGGCAGGCGTTTCATTCGATGAAGAATTAAATCGTCTGTGGGTTCTATTGTGATATTTGTCGTACACCATCGTTGTATGGAATATTTTTAATTTCCAATTTAAAATAATCAATAATTTACTCTCAGTCTCCCTTTCACTTCGGTCGCCCACTCGCTTGAGTCGCCCCATCGATTCGTTAATTATTACCGAAGTTCGAGTACCATCGGAGTCCTGGCTTTTATTTTAAAATCGTCGAGTTCATAGGTTTTTCCGCTGAGGATGTTTCGTCCATATTTGTATCCATCCACCATTTCGGAGTAATGGGCAGCATCAAAATTAATTTCCTTATCGGAAGCATTAAGAATCACCATCACACGGTCATTATCGTCGTACCTGAAATAAACATACAATCCATCCACTGGGATGAAATGCTTTAAATTTCCATGATGGACCACCTTTTTATCCTTTCGCCAGTTTAAAAGCTTTTTGGTAAAATGCAAACCTTTTTGTTCATCATCTGTCAAACCTTCTCCGTTAAAAACATTCTTTTCATCACCATCCCAACCCCCGGGAAAATCCTTGCGGATATCACCATGTCCGTTGTGCTCAAGCCCGGTCATCAGCACTTCAGTACCATAATAAATTTGGGGCAACCCCCGCGTGGTTGCAAGGAATGTCATAGCAAGTTTAAAGTTATCAAGGTTTTCGCCTAATTTCGAATACAGGCGGTCGCCATCATGGTTATCGGCAAATACAACTAAATCTTGTGGATTTGGATACAGATAATCCTGTGTCAGCAAATCATACATCTTAATAATTCCAGATGACCAACCAACCTTTTCGGTGAAAGCAGGTTTAAATGCATCATACATCGGAAAATCGAAAACATAAGGAAGATGCGATTGATAGTTAGCGCCAACATGTTCGTCAGCCTGCCATGCAGCCACTTGCGAAGGATTTCCCAGCCATACTTCACCCACCATCGAAAAATTGGGATATTCAGCCAATACCCGTTCAGCCCATTCAGCCATTCCATCTTCAGAAGGGTAAGGATAAGTATCCATCCTGATGCCATCAAGCCCTGCATACTCAATCCACCAAATACTATTTTGAATGAGGTAATTCAACAGAAATTCATTGTCCTGATTCAGGTCGGGCATAGTGGTATCAAACCAACCTTCCTGGAAAATTTTTTGGTCATGCGCTGAAGCATAAGGATCGAAAACCGAACCTCCACGGAAATTTGAACGTGTAAATTCAGGAAATTGATGGATCCAGTCTTCTGAGGGCAAATCTTTAATAAACCAATGCCCGCTACCACAATGGTTAAAAATCATATCCATAATTACCTTCAGGTCTTTCCTGTGCATTTCATCAACCAAAGTTTTATAATCCTCATTTGTTCCCAAACGGGCATCAACTTTATAAAAATCGGTGATGGCATAACCGTGATAAGAATATGCCGGCATATTGTTCTCGAGCAATGGATTAAACCAGATTGCCGTGTAGCCAACATCTTTTACATAATCGAGGTTATCGATAATACCTTTGATGTCGCCTCCATGCCTGCCATTTGGATTACTCCGGTCAGCCTGTTCAAGCATCCCTTCCATCGAATCGTTGCCAGGATTACCATTGGCAAAGCGATCGGGAAACAATAGATAAATTGCATCACTCTGATCGAAACCTAAACGCTGGCCTGAACCCTCTGCCCTGCCTTTAAGTTCATAAGCGTATTCAGCCACAGTTTTCTTATCTTTTTTGAACTCAATGGTAAAACTTCCAGGCTTAGCTTTCTTACTTATCTCCAAATCAATGAACAAATAATTCGGGTTTGTAAGGGTCGAAGTATTGGCAATTTCCAAACCTTTGTATTTAACTACCGGTTCAGTGGTCGAAATGTTTTCGCCATAAACCAGGAGTTGAAGATTTGGATTATACATTCCTGCCCACCAAAACGGAGGCTCAACCTTTTCCAGGTCAATGTTTTGCGATTGAATCGAAAAGCTAATGCCTATTAATAATGTCAGGCTAATAAAAAATATTTTCATTACAAAGAGTTATTTAATAATAAACTGTGATGCTGGTTTTACAAAATGCCCGCCAAAATTACTCATTTCTCAATTTCAGCACCATGATTATAATAATTGTTAAGAGGCAAAATGTCTGTTAAGGTTTTACAAAGCTGAAACTATAAGTATCGTCTATTTAGAAAAGAAATAAATTTGAAGGCTTACCATAAGGATTGATTTCCGATTGGATACAAAATGCTTATTTTGCCGCCTAATTCAAACACAAACAATTACTGTTGAAAACGAAACCCTTACACCGCCTGCTGGTTTACATTTACTACCTCAAAAGGAAGTACCTCAACCCTCGCCAGTTTATGATGGTGCTGAGTGTTATTATCGGGTTTCTGAGCGGGCTGGCTGCGGTAATTATTAAAAATGCCGTACACTTCATTAAGAACCTGCTTACTGCCGGGTTTAATGTTGAGTTTGACAATATCATGTACATCGTTTATCCCATCATCGGGATCTTCATTACTGTGGTGTTTATCAAATTTATCCTCAGGCAATATGTTGGCGACGGTGTACCCAGCGTTCTTTATGCCATTTCAAAAACCAAAGGTCTCCTTAAGCGGCACAATATGTTTTCGTCGATGATCAGTAGTTCCATTACTGTTGGTTTTGGTGGATCGGTTGGTTTGGAGGGGCCCACTGTTGCAACAGGTGCAGCCATAGGTAGCAACGTAGCCAGGTTTCTACACCTGAACTATAAACAAACTGTAACTTTGCTCGCTGTGGCAAGTGCCGGGGCCATGTCGGCCATCTTCAAATCACCCATTGCAGCCATTGTTTTCGCAGTGGAAGTTATCATGCTCGACCTCACGGTTGCTTCGCTGATCCCACTTTTGCTGGCTTCAGTTACAGCGGCACTTACCTCCTATTTTTTTTTAGGATTGGATGTATTGTATCCATTAGAAATTGCTGATAAATTCAAAATACAGGATACCGGGCCTTATATTTTATTGGGTGTTGTTTGCGGATTATCCAGCCTGTATTTTACCAAGATTTACATGTACTTCCAAAAATTATTTTCGGGAATCAACAAATGGTACATCAGGCTTTTGGTGGGAGGATCGTTACTGGGTTTATTAGTATTTCTTTTTCCTTCATTATACGGCGAAGGTTTTGAAGCTACCAACGCGTGCTTGCAAGGAGACACGAGCAAGCTCTTCGACGGAAGTCCGTTTTACGATTTCAAGGGCAACTTAAGTGCTGTATTTATATTGATGTTGTTAGTCATTCTGATGAAGGTGGTTGCTACCTCCTTAACTTTTGGTGCCGGTGGTATAGGTGGGATTTTCGCCCCTACCCTTTTTACAGGGGCACATGTTGGTTTGATGGCCGCACTTGTGTTAAATTATTTTGGATTTAATAGCATCTCGGAAACCAATTTTGCCCTTGTGGGGATGGCAGGGTTAATTGCCGGTGTAATTCATGCCCCGCTAACCGCCATTTTTCTTATTGCCGAAATCACAGAGGGTTACGAGCTTTTCATGCCCCTCATGATCACTGCTGTGATTTCATTTATTACAATACGTTTTTTCGAACCCAACTCAGTATATACCATTCAATTGGCCAAACGCGGCGAATTGCTTACCCACCACCAGGACAAAAATGTACTTGCCCTGCTCGATTATAACAAACTTGTTGAAACAAACTTCAATATTGTAAATGTTAATGCATCCCTGGGCGATCTGGTTAAAATAATTGAAGATTCCAACAGGAATATTTTTCCGGTAATCGATAACAAAGGCACTTTTTATGGCCATGTAATCCTCGACCACGTGAGGCATCATATGTTTAAGCCAGATATTTATGACACAACTATGGTACGCGATTTAATGATAATCCCCAAATTTACTGTATCTCCTGCAGATACAGTGGAAGAAATTGCCCAGAAATTCCATGAGAGTGGAAAATACAACCTTCCGGTAATTGAAGATGAAAAATACAAGGGATACATTTCCAAAGCCAATTTGTTTGGTGCTTACCGCGATAAATTGAGGGAAGTTTCGGAGCATTAAAAAAAGGCATAAAAAAAGCGGACTATAAATAGTCCGCTCTCATCAATGTCTTCAGCCAAATATTAATATTGTGGCCCGCGGTTAGTAAAACGACGTTGCTCTTTTCTTTCTTCGGCAACCTTAACCACCAAGTTTCTTCCTTCCACTTCCTTATCGTTCAAATTTTCGATGGCAACACTTGCCTCATCATCATTTGTCATTTCAACAAAGCCAAATCCTTTGGAACGGCCTGTGTGACGATCGGTGATGATCCTTGCAGAATCTACTTCACCATACTCTTCAAAAGTTTCTCTTAAATCTTCTTCCTGGACTTTAAAATTCAGGTTTGCAACAAAAATGTTCATAATAATAAAAAATAAAAATAAATAAATAGGTTAACTGGTTAGAGACAAAATCAGCAGGTTTCTCAATTTTTGATTAAATTAAAGTTTCCCAACTCATTTCTGAACTCTTGGCGGCAAAAGTATATAAAAATACATATGCCCGACAATTAATATCCTGAAATTATTGTTAAAACAAACAATAACGTAAAAATCAGAAAATCAACAGGAAGGAGCTATGAAAATTAGAAAATTTGAAGATGTGCAAATTTGAAAATACCGTTAACATGTTAGCATTTGTTGCTTTCTAAATGTCTATTCAAGTTTTAATCCGGCAGGTATGAACTGGCCCACATCACCACCATGACGAAGCACATCCCTAACCACCGAAGAGTTGATGGCGGTATATTCGGGCAGCGTTAGCATAAACACAGTTTCGATGGCAGGGTAAAGCTTTTTGTTCACCTGCCCAATAGAGCGCTCAAACTCAAAGTCGGCTGATGTGCGCAATCCCCTGAGAATAAACTTCGCACCAACCTTTTTGCAATAATCCACGGTAAGGCCCGAATATTGATCAACAACAATTGTTGGATAATTCAGGAAAACGGTTTCTATAAAACTCCGCCTTTGCTTCAGGGTGAAATAATGCTTCTTCTCCGAATTCTGTCCAAGCGAAATAATGATTTTATCGAACAGGGGAATGGAGCGCAGGATAATATTTTCGTGCCCACGGGTAATAGGATCGAAGGAGCCGGGAAAGATGGCGATATTTTGCATGTTTGTGTTTTTTACAAAGATAAGATCAATTTGAAGATGTGGAAATTTGGTGATTTGAAAATTTGAGTCCCTCCCGAAAAATGCTCATTAGAAATTAGATTTGGGCTAAAGCCCCATTAGCCAGCAGATTGAATTACCCCGGGCTTAAGCCCGGGGTAATTGATAGCCAATAGTTTACTGGGCTTTAGCCCAAAATCTCAATTTTATATAGCAGAATCAAAAATAATAAGTCAAGTTAGCACATTGGTATGATTGCATTGATTACAAAACATCTTGTGCTGAATCTTCTTTCAACGTGCTTCCAATATTGTTACAATTTCCTCACCATCATCACTCCATCTCTTAACGGAAGGAGCATATTTTCAACCCTATCATCATTTTTAACAAAATCATTGAAGGCAATAATTCCCTCCACTTCTTTGTCTTTTCCTTTTTGTTTCTCAAAAACTTTGCCGCTCCAAAAGGCGTTATCTGCAAGGATAAACCTACCTGCTCTAACTTTGTCGAAAACCAATTTGTAATAATTCAGATAGTTTTCCTTATCCGCATCAATAAATACCAGATCGAAAATTTCGTTTAGCGTTGGAATGATCTCCAATGCATTTCCAATATGGATTTGGATTTTATCCTTTAGGCCCGCTTTTTCAAAATATTTTTTACCAATCTCAACCGATTCGGCATTGCTGTCGATAGTATGCAACATACCACCTTCAGCAAGCCCCTGGGCAAGATTGATGCTCGAATATCCGGTAAACGTTCCAATTTCCAAAATCCTCTGCGGACGCATCATACAGCTTATCATTTTAAGGAACTGCCCCTGCAAATGCCCCGAAAGCATTCGTGGATACATGGTTTTTAAATGCGTTTCGCGATTAAGCTCATGCAGATAATCAGTTTCTGAAGTGGTATATTCTTCGGCGTACTTTTCATAATCGGGATGTGTGGTTTGCGTTTCCATTATTGTTCTTTGGGTGTAAATGTTAATGATGTGAAATTTGAAATGTCGAAAATTTCGTTGGCCACATCCAGCAAATCTGATGCAGTCAGGTTCTCGACTTTTTTAGTTATATCAGCGAAACTATCCACCTTATCATAAAATAAATGGCTTTTGCCTATGGAGATCATTTCGTTGAGGTTTGATTCCAGCGATATTGCCATCTGGCCTATGATCTGCTGCTTGGCGCGATGTAGCTGAAGCGTTCCGAGTTTTGAATTTTTAAGTTGATTCAATTCTTTATGGATCAGCTTTATCGCCTTATCTAGATATCCGTTGTCAGTACCGAGATAAACACTGAAATTTCCTGTATCAGAATAAGCTTGATAATGGGC
>CAZBDF010000254.1:0-6897 GCA_964490385.1 uncultured Lentimicrobiaceae bacterium
AATTAAACCTATTTACATAAATGATTTGCTTCAATTCTATAGCAGCTAAATAGATGCTCAAAAAAAAATCTAAAAAGCCTTCGGTGTAAAATCAGGACTGTTCACAATTGCTGAACTACTGCCGGTAGCTTTGATAACAAAAAAGCCTTGTTTTTCGGCCATTCGGTCGCTGGCTCCATCGGCGGTTATAAAAGCCACACCTCCAAAAATTGCTTTGTCCTTATACTCCGACATGTATGTTTTTGCCTTCCAAAGTTTCTCATGAAAATCATTTACATCAGATGGCCTCAATGTGGTTTTTACTTCTACAATCACTATTTCATCGCCATTAACTGCAATGATATCGTATTCGAAATTTTGCCCCTTATGGTTCCCTTTTACTCGCTGTAAAGTTCGCTCAACCTGAATTCCCTTAGCCTGCAACAGTTTCACCAAATCACCTTCAACCAACGATTCAACCAACTTTCCCCATTGAGATGTAAAGAGGGCCGCAAGTTCTTTGATTTTTTTATCTGTTTCTTTGAACTGCTTATCCGTTTCTTTAAACTGTTTATCTGTTTCCTGAAACATCCGCCAAACCTGATCAAAACTAGCTGGGGCACCATATTGTGCTAAAGGCTCATTTACATTGTTGTTTTCCATTTTTGAAAAGATTTTGAACACAAAGATACAATAAGTATCTACATTAATTTGGAAATTTGACGATGTGGAAATTTGTGCATTGCACCACTATGTGGAAAATTAAAGCCCTTCGGGGAACAATAAATATCGTTAACATGTTAACTTAAGCTGTTGTCTAAGAGCCTGATATTGAGTGATTGAAAACTACGTTACCATTGGTCAATTACTAAAGTACACAAATTTATCACCCTCTTTAATGCCATGTCTCGAACAAAAACCAGCTGTCACTTCAACCACATATTTTGCCTTATCTCCCGAAGGAATTGATTCTTCGGAATAGGGCAAAGTATTTTCGCAAATCCTTACAATTTTCATTTTGGCATCAGCATACAAAATATCCAACGAAGAGGGCGTGTTTTTCATCCAGAACCCCCTTTGAGTTTCTTTGGGGAAAATGAACAGCATGCCCACCGTATCGGGTATATAATAACGGTACATTAGCCCCATTTGACGGCTGTAGTTATCGTCGGCTATTTCGATGGAGATGGAAGTAATTGTATCGCCGGTCGTCGAGGTAAAAGCAAGGCCTCCTTCAATGGTAAAATCCGTGGTTTTTGCTTCGGTATTTTGTTTTCCTTTTCTGCCCTGAAAATCAGTCGAGGGCGGTTTTCTTAAAACAAACATCAACACAAACGCAGAAAGGATCACCAGCGAAACAATCCCTAGCAATATCCGGCTGATACTTTTTGGTTTTTTCTTATTATTTTTTATCTTTTTCATCGATGGGCAAGGTTGAATATGGGCTTATTTTAATTGTCTTTTTAGGCTGATTGAAACAAACAGGCTTTTGATAATTTTTGCAAGGATAAATAAAACCACCATAAAAAAGATAATGGTTGCCCCCGACGGGATATTGAAATAATAGGAGATCAACAAGCCAAAAAACGATCCGGCAAACCCAATGATGATTGATAACAGAATGATTTTCTTAAAATCTTTGCTGTAAATGCCTGCAATGGTTTGTGGAATGGTGAGCAATGAAATAACGAGAATGATTCCGACAACACGTATATTCAATACGATTGTAAGGGCAACCAGTGTTATCATTAGATAGTTGGTGAATTCCACCGGCAGCTTTATTGCACGGGCGAATTCCTCATCAAATGCAACGAAAAGAATGGTTTTATACATAAAATAAAAAATCCCAACCAACACTATACAAAGGCTACCCAACAGGTAAATATTCAGTTTCGAAACCGTAAGGATATTCCCAAAAAGATAGCTCATCAGGTTGGTTGAGTAACCCGGGGTCAGAAATATAAAAATAATGCCAATGGCCATTCCGAGTGACCAGAGTATGGCAATCACCGAGTCCTCCCTGATCTCACTCTTTTTAGAAAGGTACTCAATTCCCAGGGCCGACATCACACTAAAAAGCATGGCTCCCAATATCGGGCTGAAGCCAAAGAAATAACCAATGCCAATCCCACCAAACGAGGCATGGGTAATTCCTCCGCTAATGAAAACGATACGTTTGGCAACAATATACGCCCCCACTATACCGCAACTGATGCTTGTGAATAAAGCTGCCAAAATTGCGTTTTGAAAAAACGAGTATCCGAATAATTCTATTATCGAATCCATTTTTAGTGATTGTGGGTTTCTAAAATTGTATGTGGTACTTCGCCATGTGCAATAACCTGAATAGGACAGTTGTAGGCAGCCAGTTGTTGTTCGGTAATAACATTCGATTTATGATAATGCAACTCACGGTTTACACAGGCAATAGTTTTTACATAGCTGGTAATGGTGCCGATATCGTGCGACACCATAACGATGGCCATTTTTTTATTCAAATCCTTCAAGGTTTGGTACAGGTCATTCTCGAACTTGTTGTCAACAAAAGTATTGGGCTCATCAAGTATCAGTAATTTTGGGTGCGAAATAATCGCCCGACATAGAAAAACCCGTTGCATCTGGCCACCCGAGAGTTCCCCGATATTTTCTTTTGCAATCGCAGATATCCCCATTTGAGCAATAATATCAAGTGCCTTGCTAATCTCTTTTTTTGAGAATCTTTTAAAGGGTTTTCGCCCGTCGGCAATGCCCGACAAAACCACATCTAGTACCGAGATCGGGAATTTTCTATCGAATTGTGTAAATTGTGGAAGGTAGCCAATAAGGCATCGATGGCCGGGATCGTCATGGCCCGGATGAAAAATTATTTTCCCCGACTGGGGTTTTAGCAAACCAACAATTACTTTTACAAGCGTTGATTTTCCTCCACCGTTGGGCCCAACAACACCAATGAAATCTTGTTCCTTGATAGCAAGGTTCGCATCCTTCAGGATCACCTCGTTACCATAGCCGGCACTTACCGATTCTAACTTGACCAAAGTTTCCATATACAACTTTAATTATTAGATGCGTTTGCAATTTGATCCGTAATAAACACTAAGGTCCCATGCCAATCTTCTGACAAGGGGTCGATTTGTACCAGGGCACTGCCCAGTTCTTCAGCAATAATTGCAGCATTTTCTGCATCAAACTCCTTTTGGATAAATATGGTTTGTATGCCGGCTTCCTTTGCCATATCTATCGAGTTCTTCAATCGTCTTGGGGTCGGTTCCTTGCCTTCAAATTCAATAGGGATTTGCTCCAGGTTAAATTGATCGGCATAATAAGAAAGTGTGGGATGGAAAATCATGAATTTTCTGTCCGCGACATCTGTCAACTTTGCAATTATCTCATTCTCCAGAGTATTGATTTCATCAAGAAATGCGATATAGTTTGTTTCAAAATACGCCTTGTGTTGTGGATAGTTTTCAAGCAGGCTTTCATAAATATTAGCAGCTATTATCCAGGCATTTTTTGTTGACAGCCAAATATGCGGATCAACACCATGATTATGGCCTTCATGATCGTGGCCACTGCATTCGCTCTCACTCAACAATTGAACACCCTTGCTGAGTTTCACAGGAACCAGTTGCTCATTGGATTCAAGAATATTTTCTATCCAGTATTTTTCAAAGCCGAGATGCCCGTTGTAAAAATAGATGTCAGTTTCTGCAATTTCTGTCAACTGTCCGGGAGTAGGGTCATATAAGTGGGGATTTGTCCCGGCTGGGATTAAAACATCCACCTCAACTTTATCTCCACCAATCCTTTCGGTGAAATATTTTTGCGGCGAAATGCTGACGAGTATTTTGATTTTTTCATTATTATTCTGTGGTTTCTTTGGCTGGTTATTGCAGGAATTTATCATCAGTAAACCAAAAACTGCAACTATCAAAAGCAGCATTTGCTTAAGCAAGTCGCATTTTGGAAGACTTTTATTGGAAAGAGAATATTTCTTCATATCTAATTTTTTGATCAAAAATTTTGGTACCGGATCAAACCCGGAAGTTCCCCATGGATTGCAACGGCCAATACGTTTAAGTGCTAACCACCCCCCTATTCGAGGCCCATGGGTATTGATGGCCTGCACCGAATATTCGGAACAACTGGGCACATGCCGGCATGTTGCCGGGGTAAGTGGCGATATGGCATATTGATAAAACCTGATGGGCAATATCAAAATCCCTTTTACCGCTTTATGTGCAATTCCTGGCATTATGTGCGAATGGTTAAATAATGTTGAATTTATAGTTTACTGATTAAAAAACTCTTCCTAACATCGAACTATGAACATCGAATTCCATATCCTGAACTCCAAACTTTAGGCACTTTAGCTCACTCCAAACTTTAGCCACTTTAGCTCACTCCAAACTCTAAACCCCATCATACTCAACAAAATTCCTGTCAGTTTCATACAGCACAAGTGATAGCTCAAACTTATTATCGATCTGCTCGCGGAGGATATCCCAAATCTTCACAACAATATATTCAGCACTTGGGTTAACATCGCTAAAATCATCCACATCAAGATAGAGGTTTTTGTGGTCGTATCGCTGCACAATATGTTCGTCAACAATGTCTTTGAGTTTTTTCATGTCCATCACATAACCCGTTTCCGGATCAATCCCGCCCTTCACCTTAACTATCAAATTATAGTTATGCCCGTGATAATTCGGGTTATTGCAGGTTCCAAAAACCAGCTCATTCTTTTTGTCACTCCAGTTTGGATTGTGCAACCGGTGTGTGGCATTAAAATGTGCTTTTCGGCAGGCTGTTACTTTCATAATTTTTGCATTAATTTTTGTTACATAAATTGCAAATTCCAAATACCACAAAATTAGCCCCCAGCATTTTATACCCTTGCGGTAATTCCATGTCGTCGAGTGTGTACTGTGTAAAGCATTTCACCTGGTCGCAGCGCGTGCATCTAAAGTGCAGGTGTTCTGAATATCGTACATCGGGCTTCACAATATTATCTGGCAACACATACTTCGATACCTGGCCATCTACAACAATCTGATGAAGAATCCCTTTTTTAGTCAGTATTTTTAGGTTCCGGTAAAGTGTTATCCTATCGCAGCCATGCTTTAGCGTTGCCTTAATTTCAGCAACCGACAATGCGAGTTGGCTTTCGAGCAATACCTGAAGGATGTCCGATCTGCTAATAGTATCGTAAAGTCCAAAACTTTTTAAAATTTCACCGGCTTGCATGCTTTATTAGATTTGCAACATTGTTGCAAAAGTAACATATTTTGAGTCACACGGTGAATTTGGCTTGGCATGTGACAGCAGGTCAGAAGTATTGTTAAATCCCCAGGGATATCCTCATGCTAAGGGATTGCATTCACCAATGGACTTTTCATCGAAATTCTTTACATTTGCTGCCAATAAAAATAACAACAACTAAAATATTAAAGCATATGTTTAAACCCGAAGTTTACAAGCAACGCCGCGAAGCGTTAAAATCAAAAATCAATAATGGAATTGCCGTATTTTTGGGCAACAATGATTCACCGATGAATTATCCCGCAAACACTTTTCATTTCAGGCAGGATAGTAATTTTCTTTATTTTTTCGGCCTCAACCTGCAAGGTTTGGCCGGGGTAGTTGATTTCGATTCAGGTGACGATATCATTTTTGGCAATGATGTGGAGATTGATGATATTATTTGGATGGGACCCCAACCCTCAGTAAAAGACAATGCTGCTAAAGTAGCAGTTACCGAAACTCAGCCTTTTAATAACTTGGCCGACTCCATCAAAAAAGCGATAAGCCAGGGAAGAAAAATCCATTATTTGCCATTGTATCGGGGCGAAGGAAAAATCTTGTTTCAGGAGTTAAGCGGAATAAAAATCGAAGAGCAAGCTGCAAATATTTCTGTTGAACTAATTAAAGCCGTCGTTAGTTTGCGCAATGTCAAAGACAAATACGAAATCATCGAGCTTGAAAAAGCTGCTGCCATTGGATACGAGATGCATACTACTGCCATGAGAATGGCGCAGCCTGGTGAACTCGAACGTGTAATTGCCGGCACCATGGAAGGTATTGCACTGTCGCGTGGCGCCATGGTTTCCTTTCCTGTCATCTTATCGCAAAACGGCGAAACGCTTCACAACCACGACCACAGCCAGGTGCTTGAAAAAGGCAGGTTGTTACTGTCGGATGCCGGTGCAGAAACGGTTACAAATTATGCTTCAGATTTTACCCGGACTATTCCTGTTGGTGGGAAATTTACTCCCAGACAAAGGGATATTTACCAGATTGTTTTGGATGCCAACAATGCAGCCACGGCTGCGATCAAACCCGGCGTAAAATACCAGGACATCCACCTGTTGGCTGCAAAAGTAATCGCGAGCGGATTGAAAGATCTGGGCCTGATGCAAGGCGATGTGGATGAAGCAGTGAAGAATGGGGCACATGCCATGTTTTTCCCCCACGGCCTTGGCCATATGATGGGAATGGATGTTCACGACATGGAAGGCCTGGGCGAAGATCATGTGGGTTATGATGAAGATACCAAACGCATTCAGCAATTCGGAACAGCCTACCTCAGGCTGGGCCGCAAATTGGAAAAAGGATTTGTACTTACCAATGAACCGGGAATCTATTTTGTTCCCGCTCTTTTCGAGATGTGGCGCAAAGAAGGCAAACACAGCCAATTTATCAATTACAACAAAGTTGAAGAATATATCGGATTTGGTGGCATCAGGCTGGAAGATGATATTTTGGTCACAGAAACGGGCTCACAACTTATTGGCAAACGCATACCAATTACTATTGATGAGGTTGAGGGGACGGTTAATTCCTAAGTAGTGTTCGTCTAGAAAGTCGATTTGTGAAATTTGAATAGCCCTGCCCTTCAGGACAGGGATTATATTG
>CAZBDF010000255.1:0-6896 GCA_964490385.1 uncultured Lentimicrobiaceae bacterium
ATGATGGGCACCAGTTTTCCATCCACAAAGTATTTGCCTCCCGGTGATGATTGTAATTTTCTTTTTGATGATGTAAAGGATTTTTTGCAGGATGCTGATGTTACTTTTGGCAACCTCGAAGGCTGTTTTCTCAATCAGGGAAAGGTGGTGAAAAAATGTAAGGACACCACTTTATGTTACGCTTTCAGGACACCGGAAAAATATTTTGGCTGCCTGGTAGATGCAGGATTCGATGTATTTAGTTTGGCCAATAACCACATTAACGACTTCGGTGAGCCGGGAATAAGTCGCACACTGGAATTGATTGGGCTGAACAACATGCACGCAGCCGGATTGCTTGAAAGGCCTTATGAGGTTTTCGAGAGAGAAGGCGTGAAATTTGGTTTTTGTGCGTTTTCGCCAAATAAAAATACCACACGGATAAACGATTATGCTGCGGCAGAAAAGATAATTGCCCATCTGGAGGAGGTTTCGGATATTGTGATCGTATCCTTCCATGGCGGTGCCGAGGGAAAAGATTTTCAAAATGTAAAATGTGAAACCGAAATGTTTTATGGTGAAGACCGTGGAAATGTATGTGAGTTTGCACAAATGGCAATAGATGCCGGAGCCGATATCGTTTTTGGCCATGGGCCACATGTTACCAGGGCCATCGACTTGTACAAGGACAGGTTGATTGCATACAGCCTTGGCAATTTCTGCACATATCGGCGCATGAACCTGAGTGGGCCCAATGGTGTGGCCCCCATTTTAAAAGTTTATACTGATCGCAAAGGCATATTTCAAAAAGCTGAAATAATTCCTATGATTCAATACGAAAATAAAGGTCCGACCTACGATCAGGCAAACAGGGCAATCAAGATTATCCAAAAACTGGTGAAGGAAGATTTCCCTGATTCTGAACTTGAAATCGAAAGCAACGGTATTGTAACAAAAAAGTAATTTCAGAACACAAGCACAAACAAAATGATTGGCACCAACAACCCGGATAAATTGTATTACACCATTGGTGAAGTGGCCAGAATGTTTGATGTCAATACTTCGCTGATCCGGTTTTGGGAAAAAGAATTTGACATTATCCAACCAAAAAAAAATAAAAAAGGCAACAGGCTTTTCACCCCCCGCGATGTCGATAACTTCCAAATTATTTATCATCTGGTTAAGGAAAGAGGGTTTACCTTGCAGGGGGCCAAGGTTAAGTTGAATGAAAATAAGGCCGATGTAGTTGATAAGGTTGAGGTGGTTAAATCCCTAAAAAAGATAAAGTCTTTCCTCGAAGATTTAAAGGCTGAACTATAAAATATTAGCAGACAATTGTAACATCCGCCTTCAGCCAATACATTTGGGTTTTTACATTTCGCTCAATTAATCTTTTTTAGTACCAAATATATCTTATTTTTGTTTCTTGCTTTTCAAGCATTGCTTTTGACAAGCATGAATCAACAGGGCGATTATTCTATTTAAAATCAGATGGCAGACAAAAAATCCATTAGACAACAAATGAACCTCAATGTAATTACGCTTGCCTTTCCGGGTAAAAATGAGGATCGTTTTATGGTGAGGTACTATTATGATTCCCTTTGGCAATTCAGGGTTTCGTTTTTGCTTGTTACCTTACTATATGCACTGTTTGGCTACCTGGATACACTTATGCTTCCGCCTGAGTACCTGAATTTTTTCCATATTATCAGGTTTGCAATCGTAGTCCCTCTTTTGATTTTTGTGCTCTTGCTTTCTTTTACAAAATCTTTTAAAAAAATCTGGCAACTATTGCTCTTTATTTCCTTCATTGTAACCGGTATGGGAATTATTGTAATGACTGTTAGTATTCCGTATAACTATACCTATTTTGCCGGTTTAATGTTGATTTTTATTGCAGGATACTTTTTTATTAAACTCAGGTTTTTTTATGCAACCCTTGCCGGATGGCTTACACTGATTGGGTATAACATCGGGGCAGTATTTTTTTCGGAGTCCACCTCAGAGATTATCACCAACAACAATTTCTTTTATATCAGTGCAAACCTCATAGGTATGTTTGCTGCATACTATATTGAATATTATGCCCGGCGCGATTTTTTCCTCAACCAGCAACTTGATATTCAAAAGCTCCGCGTTGAAGAAATTAATAAGGGCCTCGAAAGAAAGGTGAAGAAAAGAACCTCTGAGTTGGAGCGCAGGAACCTTGAAATTACAGAGGCTAAAAACCGGGCTGAACAATCAGACAGGCTGAAATCCGCTTTTTTAGCAAATATGAGCCATGAAATCCGTACACCAATGAACGGGATAATTGGATTTGCAAACCTGCTTAACGATGCTGAAGACCAAGAGGAACATGACGAATTTGTGAACATAATTATCGAAAACGGCCAACATCTGCTGGAACTGATAAATGAGATAATTGATATTTCGAAAATTGAAGCAGGAATGCTTGAGCTTAATAAGCGTGAATTTTCGCTGAATAAGTTGATGGATGAACTGCATAACTTTTTTAAATCGGATAGAAGCGTTATTGCCAAAAATATTGATGTGATCTGTAAAAAGGGACTGCCCGATGATAGATCAAGTATTATTTTTGACCGTACAAGGCTCAAACAGGTATTGATCAACCTGATGAACAACGCATGTAAATTTACAGAAAAAGGAAGTATAGAATTAGGGTATTATTTAAACGCCGGACAATTGTTTTTTTTCGTGAAAGATACCGGGCCCGGTCTTGATGAGATGCAGAGAAAGGTTATCTTCGAACGCTTTATGCAGGCTACACTCGATCATACCCCCGAACAGGAAGGCACCGGGCTTGGATTAACAATTTGCAGGGCCTTCGTAAATTTGTTTGGTGGTGAAATATGGATAGATAGTGAAGTGGGGATCGGATCGATTTTTTACTTTAATTTGCCACTCGAAAATGGAACTGGCAGATTATTGGATATGGAAAATCTAAAATCATTGGATGATATGGAATACAACTGGAAGGGTAAAGTGATACTGGTAGCAGAAGATGTGGCCACAAATTATTTGCTGGTGACAAAATCCTTGCGAAAAACGGAAGTTACACTCATTTGGGCAAAAAATGGCCAGGAAGCCGTTGACGAATGTGAGAAGGACCAACAAATTGATTTGGTGCTTATGGACGTTAGAATGCCGGTATTAAATGGACTTGAGGCAACCAAACGAATTAAGGAAACCCGACCTGATGTACCGATAATTGCTCAAACTGCCTATGCCATGGATGGTGACCGGACTCGTAGCCTTGAAGCTGGCTGCGACGATTATATATCAAAGCCAATCGACTTAAAATCCTTTGTTGAATTGATCTCAAAATATATTGCTGGATAAAACCCGGGAAGACTTGTTAGATGGGAAAAACGATCCGTCATAATATTACCGTTTTATTTGTCGAAGACAACCAAACCATCAGGCTATTGTACAAACGCCTGTTAACAAATCGTGTGGGTACCTTTTTAATCGCCGAAAACGGACTGGAAGGTCTTGAACTGTACAAAAAATTTTCTCCTGATTTGATCATTACCGATATCAGTATGCCAATCATGGATGGCCTTGAAATGATCAAATTTATTAAAGCCGATGATACCGATGTTAAGGTTATTGTGATGTCGGCCTATAGCATAAAAGAATATTTTCTTGAAGCCATTAATCTTGGCGTAAATGGCTACCTTATCAAGCCTGTTGAAGCAAAAAAACTTTTTTTACTTATCGACGAATTGGCGGGCAATATCCTGCTGAAAAGGGAACTTGAAGAAAAGGAAATTGAACGAAGGGAAGCTGAAGATGGATTGAAGAAATCGCTTGCCGAAAAAGATATTTTGCTCAAAGAGGTGCATCACAGGGTGAAGAACAATATGCAGATCATATCGAGTATCCTAAAAATGCAGCAGCGTCAGGTTGTCGATGTCCGGGTTAAAGAGGCACTTGAAGAAAGCCAGAACAGGATAAGGTCGATGGCCCTGGTACACGAAAACCTGTACCGAAATGAAAATCTTGCCAAAATTTTGTTTTCCAATTATGTGAAAAGCTTGGCAGGAAACCTTGCGCGTACATATTCAGGTTCACAGAACAACATCCGCCTGGAGTTTGATGTTGATGAAATGTATATGCCGCTTGATACCGGCATTCCATGTGGTTTGATAATAAACGAATTGCTGTCCAATTCTTTCAAATATGCTTTTCCCGACGGGAGTACTGGTGTGATTAAAATTCAGTTTAAAAATATTGGACAGGATAATTATGAAATGGAAGTGAGCGATAACGGTGTTGGGATCAATGGAGGTTTTGATATCGAAAATACGAAATCATTAGGAATGAAAATCGTGGGTAAATTGGTGCAGCAAATTGAAGGCACGATGGACCATGATTTCTCAAATGGAACAAAATTTAAAATTCAGTTTAAAATATAAGGTCGAGTATGACAAATTTGAACATTTTAATTGTAGAAGATGAAATCCTGGTTGCCACGGATATAGAAGAAAGCCTTGAGGAACTTGGGTACTCAGTGCAAAAAGCCGTTGTTACGGGGCAGGCAGCTATTGATGAGGTTGAGCGAAAACTACCCGATTTAATTCTTATGGATATTCAGCTCAAAGGTGAAATGACAGGTGTTGAAGCAGCAAACATTATCCGTAGGAAACATGATGTGCCCATAGTTTATCTCACTGCAAATGCCGATATTGCCACCATCGAAAAAGCCAAAATTTCGCTCCCTTATGGTTACATTATTAAGCCATTTACCGAAAAGGATTTGCAAACAAATATTGAAATTGCACGCTTTAAGTTCGAAAATGACTTGAAATCGAAAATGGAAAGCGACCAGTTCAACCGCTTTTTTGCAAAGGAAGGCCACCGCGAAAAAGATTTGATCCTGGATGGTGAGAACGGACTCGAGAAGATTAGTTTGGAAAATGTATTTTATATTGAGCAAAGTGAGGATGGTTCAGTAATAGTATTGACTGACGAGGAGATTAAAATACCGAAGTCGATGGATGAATGCGAAAGAATATTCCCGGCCAATTTGTTCGTGCGTACCTGCGAATCCTATATCGTTAATGTCGAAAAAATATTCATAGTTAAATTCCCCGAAATAATTATTGCCGACAAAATGACTGTTATTCCTGTTGATGAGGATAAAAGGGCTCTTTTAGAATCGAAGCTAAAGAGTTAATCAAACAAAACCCAGCCTAAAAAATTTCTCACAAAAAACTAGATGAACTCGATGGAAGAACTAAGTTTTGTTAAGGATTACATCAATAAGTTGCATACCAACAACGGGCCTGATGCAGGAGATTTTGATGAAATCCTAAATTTTGTAAATAAAATCGAACCCGGAGATATTGACTTCTTCAGGGATGCGATGAAGCCCATTCTCAATCCCAATACAATTATTGGATTTTCTTTTACCAAGCCTTTTGGTTACAATGGTGATTTTTTCATCATCGAAAAGATTTATCAGCTTTATGTGAATCCTGATGAAAAGTACAGAAAATGGGATTCATTTTTCCATAAACTGCCTGCGGCCATTGCTGTGGTCAACAGGAAAAAACTTGCCATAAAGATTTTTGAAGAATATCAAAACAAGCGTTCTGGGCTTGATAAAAATGTACTTATCCTGGGCAGTGGCCCCGTGTCGGAGGTTTTTGAATACTTATCACAAAATCCTGAAAGTCCTATGGTTTTCGACTTGCTTGACCTCGATAAGCGGGCTATTCAATATGCAAAAGTAAAAACAAAGCAGTTTAGCCATAAGCTAACTTTTTACAATAAAAATGTCATCAGATATACGCCAGAGGCTAACTACGATTTAATATGGAGTGCAGGGCTTTTCGATTATTTCAAAGACAAACATTTCGTGTACCTGCTCAAAAAATATTATCAATTTCTGAATGATGGCGGGGAACTTATAATTGGAAATTTTAATGTGGAAAACCCCAGTCGGAAGATAATGGAAATCCTCGGCGACTGGTTCCTCTACCACCGTTCAAAAGACGAACTCTATAAGTTTGCAACCCAGGCCGGCATCCCTGCCGCAAAGGTTGAAGTGATTAGCGAACCTCTAGGGATAAACCTATTTTTGAGGGTGAGGAAGTAGGAGTGGGGAAATGGAGTGATGGAAGAAAAAAATGGAGTAATGGAGTTTTGGGGAGATGGAATTATGGAAAAATGGGTAGGTAGATAATTGCACTACAACCAGTAATTGTGTTCTCATTTTTCCACTTCAACATTCAACATTCAAAATTCCTCTATGTAAGGGGTGTCCGCCTTGCCGGCGAGGCATGCAAGCCCTGACAAAGAATGGGTAACGGCCCTGGAAGGTTTGTCGTACTTGCCTGGCTTTGCTCCAACTTTTCCAACAGATTGCCACGCTACGCTCGCAATAGCCACGCTTCCAAAGAAACTGAATTGATTTAGGCTATTTCAAAATTGATTATCCTTGCAAAAATTATAAAACTTATAATTATGAAAACATTTGTCTTTATTTCAGCGATGTTGATTTTTATGACCGGTGCTAAATTTAGTTATGCCGAAGGTGATGACCTTATCAATCATTAGGCGGGAAAAAATCGGGAATGCTTGGTAAAGCTACTGCAGCCCTTACCGGGATGCCGGCGGTTACAAGTGCTTTTGATAAACTTGGTCTGAGCCCGGAAATGGTTGGCATGTTTACTCCCATATTAACAAATTATGTAGAAAATAAAGGAGGCAAAGCTGTTGGCGACCTTCTGATGAAAGCTTTAAAATAATGTAGCTGTTTAGGTGGTTGCGAGATTTGTTAAAACGAAAGCTTTTTTCCAATTGAAAGTCATTTATTGTCATTGATGGTCATTCATAGTCATTTTTTTCAAATAAAATGACGCGCGAAGCGTAAATAACAATTAATGACA
>CAZBDF010000256.1:0-6885 GCA_964490385.1 uncultured Lentimicrobiaceae bacterium
ATCCCATATTGATGTTGTTCGTCACATTTATTTGATTTTCGCCTGGTACAGCTTTAGTTTTGCAATCGAAATAAATTTTTTATCACAACCATTAAATAAATTAAACCATGAAAAAAGTATTGTTAGTCGCGTTTTTCTCACTGAGTTTTTTATTTGGCTTTGGCCAAAATGTACCCAACCCGGGATTTGAAGCCTGGATTGATTATGGTGGTTATGAAGATCCAAAGAACTGGAATTCACCCAACGAGGTCACCAGTGGATTGGGTGTATTTACTGTAAGCAAATCGACAGATACTTATTCGGGAAATTATTCGGTGAGGATGGAGTCGAAAAATATACTGGGCGGACTATTTAAAGTTCCGGGTACAGTTACTTTGGGCGAGTTCGTCATCGATATCAACAATCAAACTGCTGTAATTGAAGGGGGCATACCCTTTGACCACCGGCCCGACAAACTCCAGGGGTTTTATAAATACTTTCCCGGACAAGGGGATTTTATGCAGGCTTTTGTGTTTTTGTATAAGCGAAACCCAGACACCGGACAACGGGATACCATTGGTACGGGATATTACAGTTATGCCGATACTGTTGATGTTTGGTCGCCATTTGAAACAGATATCACCTACTCTTCAGCCGAAGAACCCGATTCGCTGAATATTATCATCATGGCATCTGATATTTTTAACGCTGTTCAGGGTTCAACCCTGTTGGTGGACAGCCTTATGTTTGAGTATGCTACCGGAGTGGAAGAAGTTGTTCAGGATAATCAGGTCAGGGCCTTCCCAAACCCATGCAATCAACAAATCACATTCGAAGTTCCTGAAGACTGGGAAAACTCAAACGCATCAATTTTTAATTCCACCGGACAGCTTATGTTCACCGAGGCTGTCAGAAGCAGGCAGTTTGCGCTCACCACCGATTCTTATCCCGACGGTGTATATTTCTATCATATAAAATCAGGAAGTGAAATGAAGTCGGGGACATTTATTGTTTTGCATTGAATATTATGACCCCATCCCCAACCCTTCCCCTTAATGGGAAGGGAGTGCCACCGCACCTGCCATGGCGGTGGGAATTCTCCCCCTCTCCACCTGCCAAAGCGAAGCGGCGGACAGGAAGGGGGACGTAGAGGGGGCTGTGGCAATGGCAATTGAATGGCAGTTTTAGATGTAAATTGGCTTATCAATCCTTTTATTTGAGATTCTGGAAACTCTTTAATGCCCAGCCCACCATCTCCTCAAAAGTATTAAAGTCGATTTGGTGGGCCAGCCATTCGCAAACCACCACCCGCTGATGGCAATTAGGCCTTTCAACACTTCTGAAAAAATGAATGTTTTTCGGTGGATTGACGGATTCATCACGGGCGCCAATGACTACAAAACGCGCAGGACATAAGCGATTGTTGATTTCGGGCAGATGCGGCATCAATTCATCCATGTAGCTCATGGCAGGATTGAACAGCAGGCAAGGTAAGCCCAAATCTTCGGCCAGCCAATAAGCCAGTAATCCACCCATGGAACTTCCGACGATAAACTCAACCTTCTCCTTTTGAACAGTGGATTTTAGTTTTTCGTAAACCCTGTTTTCTTTCCGGTAGTCGATGTGCAGGGCCACAACATCAAGCCCTGAGTTTTTTAGGATCTCAAGCTTTTCAGGAACAGGATGGCTGTCGAGGCCGTGGATGTAGAGTGTTTTCAAAGTAAGAAGGTTTGATTTTTTGTTTAGAAGGCTTAAAGTGTCTGTCTCTGAGTTTTGAATTCGATTTTCTTTTTGGCTGATAAAACAACAGGAATTTCTTTGATGCAAAGATACACAGACTGAATGAAAAAAAATTCACGCAGGTCTCCTCAGATGTACGACAAAGTTTCACTTGATAAAATAATTATCATCGAATTGCGCTGATTAATCGAATTATCATCTGCCCAAGACAGGTAATAATTCGTGTAATTCCTTCAATTAGATGAAAAATAAAATCATTTGAGGATAATAATAATGTTATTAATGAAAACACACCACATGTTTTTTCAAATAGCTACTTTTGGAAATCTATTTTTTACTCATTCATCATTACAGCATCATATGAACAAAGCAACGAGTGGATTATTATGTGCAGTTTTTGTAATTATTCTGTCTTTGTCACTTCAAGGCCAGCAGCTTTCATCAATAAGCAATCAGGCCAAACCTGGTGATTTCCCTGAAACTGGATTGAAGCTTACTTTGAAGGATTCATTAATCCATGCTTCTTTGCCTGTTTTGATTTTGCCTAAATCTCAACTGAAATCAGCTTTGCCCGATTCGGTGGATAATTCCAAGCTACTTTTCTTCAGGCCAATCATAAACCAGGTGGGGCAGGAGTGTAGCCAGGTGAGTGCCGTGGCCTACACTTTTACTTACGAGATTAACCGTTTGCGCAACCTTGCGCCTGATATTCCCGAAAACCAGTATCCTACACATTTTACCTCCAACTGGGGGAATTTCGGTAGCGGGGCTGCCGTATCCTATTTCGACAGTTGGGATGTGATTAGAAGGGTTGGAACACCCAATGTGGCCGAATACGGTGGTGGGTTGAACACGGGAGGTGAAACACGCTGGATGACCGGATACGAAAAATACTACCATGCCATGCATAACCGGCTTTGGGAATTTTGCTCAATACCCGTAGATACTGAAGAAGGCCTTCTGACCTTAAAACACTGGATAGACAATCACCTCAATAGCTCAGGGCATGGCGGCCTGGCCAACCTTTATTGTTCCTACAACTATCCAGGCCAATCACTCCCGGCAAATACCCCTGAAGCCGGAAAGATGGTGTTGATTGAACTGTTGCCCGACGCCAACCACAGCGTGTGCCTAGTGGGTTATCATGATTCCATCCGTTATGATTACAACAACGATGGTCAGTTTACAAATCATATCGACATCAACAACGACGGACAGGTAAATATCCTCGACTGGGAAATGGGTGGTGTGAAAATTGCAAACACACACGGCGATACCTGGGGTAATGATGGGTTTAGTTATATTATGTATAGTGCCTTTTGTCGCAAGATGTCACAGAGCGGTATCTGGAATGGAGCTGTTCATGTTATCAGAGCAAAGGAGCAAACCATACCTCAACTGACGTTCAGGATAAATCTCACCCACGATTCAAGAAATAAGTTAAAAGTGATGGCCGGTGTGGCTTCAAGTCCCAATGCGCCGGAACCTGAATTTGTCATGGACTTTCCCATCCTCAATTACCAGGGAGGCAACCTGTACATGCAAGGCGGAGGGGCGCCCGAAGACAAGACCATCGAAATCGGGCTGGATGTTTCTGAACTTTTAAATCATATTAACAGTGCCAGCGAGGCTTCATTTTTTTTATCCGTCGATGAAAACGACCCAGGAAATTCCGGTACGGGTATGATTGATAATTGGTCACTGATTGATTATACCAATGGCTTGATAGAAATTAACTATCCCCAAACCAATGTGCCATTGATTGAAAATCAAACCACCATCCTGGCTTTAAATGCTTCTGTTGGTTTTGAGCAGCCTGAAATAATCAATGACACCCTTCCGCTGGCTATTGTTAACCTTCCTTATGAAAACCAGATGGATGTTGCAGGTGCTACGGGGCCTTATTACTGGTATCTCTTGCAGGACTATAGTCACCAATACGACACAGCGGATTTTCCTGTTATCGATGAACAGCCGCTATTCCCTACAGACTCGTCAAATGGATATGCCGAAGTGGGGCTTCAGTTTAATTTTCCGTTTTACGGTGCAAGTCATAGCTGGGTTTACGTGCATACCGACGGTTACCTGATGTTTGAGCCCGCAGAATATCCCTGGATTTTTTCAACTGATGAGATCAACCTGTTCAGGAACATGCTCAATATCTCTCCTTGTGCTAGTAAAGTTTTGGGCATAACGGGTGGTGGTGGCATGTGGTACGAAGGCGACGAAACCAAAGCAACGATCAGGTGGAAAGGGGTGGTGAACGGATCAAGCGATGTGTCGGATTTTGCAGTGAGCCTCTATCCATCAGGAGAAATTGAATTTTATTATGGAAGTATCGACTTTCCGCCATGGATCAAGTGGTATGCGGGAATATCTGAAGGGAATGCTTTTAACTATAAACTGTTGGAGATTTCCAATGATCATTTCCTACCTGAAAATACCCATGTGAAATTGACGCCTGATTTTGCTTTCAATGAGATCCAACTCAGCCGCGAAGGATTGTTTCATGGCCTGCCCACCATGCCTTACGATGGTTTGGATGTAACTTTTTATATAAAAGATGCCAACGGGATAAGCAACATGAAAACCCTGCCCTTTTCTACGGATACTGTCTTGATGGTATATGCCGGGGACGATGTTACGGTTTGCGAAAATCAATCC
This sequence comes from uncultured Lentimicrobiaceae bacterium, assembly GCA_964490385.1. Classification (GTDB taxonomy): domain Bacteria; phylum Bacteroidota; class Bacteroidia; order Bacteroidales; family 4484-276; genus 4484-276. The sequence continues at coordinate 4,384 of CAZBDF010000256.1, forward strand.
CATGCTCTGCAGGCACAAGCCAATAACGCGGTTTCGGTTTCATGGTTCTCTGACGGTGATGGCGTTTTTTCTGATCCTTTAATTACTGGCCCTGTATATACACCCGGGGCATCGGACATTGAGAATGGGGAAGTTACGCTCACGATCGTTGTTTCGGGCAGTTCGGGAAATCAGGTAAGCGATGCATTGCTTTTTACGGTACAATATTTACCTCAAATCTCAGCAGGCAATGATATTACAATATGTGATGGCGAGGCTGCCGAACTTAATGCGTTTACTGCAAATACCAATTCGGTTTTATGGTTCTCTGATGGGGATGGGACTTTTGAAGACAGCACCCAGGTTGTTACATTTTACTACCCTGGTGTGGAAGATGTTATTACGGGAACTGCCGAACTGTATTTAACCTGTCTTTCCATTTCTCCATGCCAGTCTGTTTTACATGATTCGATTACAATAAGCATTAACCCGATGCCAGAGGTTAGTTTCGATGAAATTCCTGATCAATGTCTGCAGTGGTCACCATTGGAAATGAGCGGTGGAAACCCAGAGGGAGGTTCCTACTCAGGACCCGGTGTGCTTGAAGGATGGTTTTACGCTGATATGGCCGGAAGCGGCACTCATACACTAATCTATCAGTTTTCCGACATTAACGGTTGTGCAAATTCTGCTGAACAAACGGTTATAGTGAGCGACTGTAGTGGCATAGATGATCCCAAATCAGGTGTATTGAAGCTATCACCAAATCCGGGAAACGGTATATTTATGATAGGTTTGGAAGCGGCAATGGAGAGCGATTACCTATTGGAGGTATTTAATTCAAGAGGCAGCCTTATTCTATCAGAAGTTATGGATTTTAAGGGTTCACCATCCTACAAAATTGATTTGACCGCACAGCAGGAAGGTATTTATTTTGTTTTCTGCAGCGGCCAAAAAATGAGCCATTACAATAAAATTATCATTGTAAAATAGCTGTTTGGATTGTGGATGCAAATTTGGCGGGGCTGTTTCCTTTTCTACTCATTTTTCCAGATAACCGCTAACCGGCTGTGAGCCATGATTTGCTGCTGTGCGTTCGTACTCTATCTTTCCGGTTCAATTAAATTAGATGAAGGACCTCAGAATTTCCATTATCAAATTCAAGGTTCAAAGACATTTTATTTACATTCAATGCCTCAACATATCTCCGGATTGTTCCAAATTTTGTTTCTTTCTAATTGTTCTCAATTTTCGAAATGTACGACTTGTCAATTTTCATTATTTCGGCTAATTGTCCTTGAGTCAAATTCTCTTGCTTTCTAAGTTTTCTTAAAAAGTCCCCGATTAATTCAGCTTTCAAATCTTTTTCATATTCATCTCTGGCTTCACTCCCTTTCAGTCCATAAACTTTATCTTTATGCTCATCGTGGGATATAAACCCCAATTTTCTCAATTTTCCCCGTCTTTTGTCCATGTATCTTATTCTTTCAACAAGGATATAGTTAGTTTTCAAGTGTTGCCCCTTATGACAACTTTATTATTTTGTTTTTTTTAAATGCAGCAACAATCTCTAATTATACGTACATCTTGTTTGTAATACTACTTGACCTAAACACTCTATTTCTCCTATGCACACTCTATCTTCCCCCACCTCACTTTCCCAACCTTCCCGGGTTTTCATTAATAAAATTCTTCCACCCTGAATAACTCTTTCCTCCGGTAACTTTCCCCTTTTTAAAATAATGGCAAACTGCGGCAGCCAAACCATCAGTGGCATCGAGGTACTCGGGGGCTTCCTTAAAAGTGAGCAGGTTTTCGAGCATGGCGGCAACCTGTTCTTTAGAGGCGTTGCCATTGCCGGTGATGGATTTTTTAATCTGGAGGGGGGTGTATTCAAAAATGGGGATGTCGCGGTAAAGTGCTGCGGCCATAGCAACGCCTTGTGCCCGCCCCAACTTCAGCATCGACTGCACGTTTTTACCGTAAAAAGGTGCTTCAATAGCCAATTCATCGGGTTTGTATTCTTCAACCAGCGCGAGGGTACGTTCAAAAATTTTCTTCAGCTTTAGTGCATGACCAACGTATTTCGATAGCTTTAAAACGCCCATAGTAAGCATTTTCATGGATTTGCCATCATCAACGATTAGTCCATATCCCATGATGTTGGTTCCGGGGTCGATGCCAAGAATTATACGTTCGGTTTTTGCTGTGGTCATTGGGGCAAAGTTAAGGCTTTAATAATGCTTCCGCAAAAATCAGATCCGAAGGTTTTGTGATTTTAATGTTTTTAGGATTCCCTTCAACCAAATGAACGGAATGTCCCGCAACTTCAAACACCGTGGCATCATCAGTAAACTTTTCCTGATAGGGGAGTTTGTAGGCTTTTTTGATAAGTTCAGACTTGAACACCTGTGGTGTTTGTACCAAAACAAACTCATTGCGGTTGACGGGTATGCTGCCATCAACTGTTTTTTGCCTGAGAGACTCGTTGGGAGGAATGACTGGAATTGCACTACCAAATTT
>CAZBDF010000257.1:0-1539 GCA_964490385.1 uncultured Lentimicrobiaceae bacterium
GTAATCGCAAATATACCGAATTTTGTGCAAAACTGATTGTGGTAAATCAGTGGGGTGTAGGATAAATTGCACAATACGGTTTATGAACGGATCAATTGTACTCAATACCCCCACAATTCAACTCATAATAGATCAAAGCTATTAGTCCGGCCCCAGCGGGGCCAAATGTTGGTAATTATCCCAGATAATCAGGCATAACCGCGCCAGAGGTCCAGCCTGTCCCTGTGGGAGAATGTTTCATATTCAATGTGAAAATATATCGCACCACTACGTGGCGCCCTTTTCTATAAGGGCAATATCTTCCACCAATATCCGGCTCCTCTGGAGACAAAGCATACTTAAATCCCGGTTGTTTCGAATTAGAATGCAATTTGTCGTACACCAATCAATACTTCCCGCCTGAGTGAAAAATAATTTTCTTTATTTTGTCACAAATCTATTTCCTACATGCTCATATAGTAACACATCATGGATAAAGCCGCAAAGTTTGAAAGTTTATACCGGCAATATTACACGCCGATTTACAAATTCTGCTTCCGGTTTTTAAACAACCGCGAAGGGGCACATGATGTGACACAGGAAACTTTTATCAAATTCTTTGAAAGGATGAACCAACAGGGAAACAAAATAGAAAACAACAGGGCATGGCTTTACAAAGTTGCCGGTAACCTCTGCCTAAATTCCCTGAACAAAAAAACCCGCCATTCTAAAATTGAAAATACAATCGAAATCCAAAGTGTCGAAAACGCAAATCCTGAGAATATTCTGATCGATAACGAAAAAAGTAGGCTGATAAGAAATGCCATAGACCAATTGAAACCCGAAAACAGGGTGCTGATCCTGATGTACCAGGATGGCTTGTCGTACCAGGAAATGGCAGTAGCAACCGGGATAAGGGTAAGCTCGATAGGAAAAACCCTTTGGCGGGCTATTGATAAAATTTCGGCCAACATCAAATTATAAGACAATGGACAACGAAATAATTTTCCTGAAATACATGGATCATCAGCTTAAAGATGATGAGGTAAGAGAAGTGGAAAAAATTATTGCTGAAGATCCTGCCCAAAAAAGAATTTTTGACACACTGAAACAAAAAAGGCAGGCAACGCTTGATGCCCTTGAATTTTTAAATCCGGATGAGGACATTGTTATTCCGGCATTTGAACCACCGAATAATAAATCCGATAAAGTTTATTTCAAGCCGATAATTTGGCACTATGCAGCAGCAGCTATCCTTTTACTCTTATTGCCCTTGAGTTTTTGGTGGTATTGTGCTGACGAGCCAGAGCTACAACTTATGGAACAAACTGAATTAGCAAATATAGAAAAACCCGTAATCAATACCGAAGAATTAGATTACTACATCAGCCCAAACCGCTGCTGGAACCAACGTCAACTTTTGTGGACGGTAATTGATTTGAACGATTAGCTGATGTATTTAAGGTTCGAACTATTGGGTAGCAAAGACAAGGCAATGCCTTGTCTCAACTCAAAACACAATGCCTTGTCTCAACTCAAAACACAATGCCTTGTCTCAAC
>CAZBDF010000257.1:1639-6884 GCA_964490385.1 uncultured Lentimicrobiaceae bacterium
TCAACTCAAAACACAATGCCTTGTCTCAACTCAAAACACAATGCCTTGTCTCAACTCAAAACACAATGCCTTGTCTCAACCTAAAAAATAAAACATTCAAATAAACCATAATGTTATGAACACAAAAACAATGATTATCGTAATTTCCTTTTTTCTAATGGCATCCATCGGATCGGCACAACAAATAAACTATAGTTCTGGTCCTGTAAAGTTAATTCCAGAAAGTTCCTTTTTACCCAATGCCGATTGGAAAGCACTGTTCTACGACGGTTCACAATCTTCAATTACCAGCAAATTGGGCCTGAACAAACAAGTACGGATTGGCCCGGATGAAAAAATTTATATCTCCGATCGCAGCAACTTCACCATTTCTATTCTCGATAACACTGGGCGACTGGTGAAAACCTTTGGAAAACAAGGTTACAACAATGGTGAGTTTGTAAACAATCAGGACTTCAATGGGATTCTTAAAAACAAATTACTTGTGGTAAGCGATAACCAGGGCCGCATCAACTTTTTCGACCTTGATGGAAATTTTGTAAAATTAATCACCATTGACTTTATGCCATTGAACATTTTTCCGCTTAAATCAGGAAACCTAATTGTGTGGGGACATGTTCCCGTTAAAGGACATCAATCCAAAGATGTGCTGGCTGAAATTGATTACGCAAGTGGTAAATACAAGGTTTTCTACGAAAAAACTGAATCGAACAAGCAGCCCGATAAGATCGTAATTCCAACTGAAAAATCCATGATTGCGGTGGGTGCACCTCATTCGCGTGGCCGGACAATGATTCGGGTTACTGATGATGACCAGATTATTGTTGGGAAAAACAATACTGATTTGGTACAAGTATATTCAAAGGTGAATGGTGAATTCCAGGAATCCAATTTCCGGATCAAGACAAACCGGATAAAAATTACTGAGCAGGAAAAAGAAGAGTATTATCAAAACTTCAAAGAAAAACTTGCAAAAAAAGGTATCGACACCTCCTATGCCGAAAAAGCGAAAGCAAAAGATTTTTATCCCGATTACCTGCCCAACTATTACAACATGATAGTGGACAACGAAAACAACAGCCTGTTTTTTATCTACACCAACAATATGGATGAAGACTATGCTTTCCAGGCATATTCATTGGATGGAGATTTTCTTGGGAAATCGGAGTTCAAGATTGAAGGTTATGATTTGCTTTCAAAAATGAGCAGCTTCAAATTCAAGGATGGATATGTTTATGCCAGGGCACTAAAACAAAATGCGGATTACCCCATGAGGATTATTAAGTGCAAAGCAATGATAAAATGAGAGAATGCGAGAATGCTTAAATGAGAGAATGCGAGAATGAATGAATGTTGACCAGAGCGCCTGTCCCGTTCTGTGGGGAAATCCCGCCTTTGTGGGGAGAAAATTTGGGAGCTGCCTTATTCCCCCTATGTACCCTATAAACCCTATAAACAATACCTTATACCCTAAGCCTTTTCCCCCTCCTAGAACGGCATCAGCGAAATACCTACAGAAATGGGATACAAATCGGGACCTTGGCCTTTTTTAAACAATCCACTGAGTGAGTAAAAGCCGGTAACATTGATGAATTTCCATCCAAAGCGGGCAGTAAAACCATACCTGACTTTTTCGATGTTATAAACATTCTTAAACTTGACCTGAATTTGATCTGTGGTATTAAAAATGTAATCATCACCAATGTATTTGGTGTGGGTATTCACCAAAAATCCAAACTTAAACCCAAGCGATGCCCTGAACTCTGATTTAGTCCTGTAGCGAAATTCAAGTGGGATGTCGATATATGAAAATGAAATTTTATTGCGTTTATAATCAGTACCGGGATAGAGTGTACTAATTTTGAATAGATGTGAATTGCCTGCTGAATCAACTTCAGCAAAAGCATCGCTATAAAAGTTATGCGACCCCAGGCCTGCACCAAAAGCAAAACTAAAATCACTTTGATTGATGCGATAATCATACAAGCCCAAAACATTTACCCCTTGGTTAATCACGCGTACATCAACATTATCGGGCACCTTAGCCCAAATATCAGTGAAGAGATCAAAAACAATACTGAATTTTTTTCGGGTACTCTCGTCAATATCCTGCGAAAATCCCTGAAGGGTAAAACCAAAAAGAATAAAAAGAAAAATGATTTTTTTCATACGGTTTGCTTTAGCGCGCAAAAATACAATAAATTGCTATTGGTAAGTGTAAGTTTAAAGGGCTGTATTTAAATGCAAATATGCAATTTAACAACCTGTATGATAACTGTCGTTCGTCCTATTTATTACATACCCCAGAAAAAACTAGGCTGTTAACCTTCACCTTCGCCAATGACTTCCTGCATTGTTGTAATCCTACAGTTTTTATGATCATCATTGCTGAAGATTATGTACACCGGACTTTCGTTTCTCATCATATCAACGATTGCGGGTAAATCTTTTATGTGATAATACAAATTATAAAGATTATACTTTTTAGTGGCTTTGGGCAAAACCGAGCCATCTGCTAAAAAGTGGGCATAACCATAAAAGGCATTATCGCCACTGAGCATAATATCCGAAACCACTTCATTCTCTTCATATCTTGAAGAAAAAACCGAATAGGCATACTTTTTAATCTCTTTTACTTCGTATCCACTTACCATTTTTTTTTAGTTTTAAATTTATCCATCAAAACTACAAAAATGTTTTGTATATAAACGATAATAATGACATTTTTAAAATTGATGACACACTTTTCTTTCATTCATTTTTTTATAATTTCGCCACCTTAAAATTTATAATATGCTTAGAACAAATACTTGCGGTGAATTAAACATCCAATCTATTGGACAAAATGTAGTGCTAACTGGCTGGGTGCAAAAGATAAGAGACAAAGGCGGCCTGATTTGGATTGATTTAAGGGACCGGTACGGAGTTACCCAATTGGTAATGGAAGAAGGGGTTGCCGACCCCAACGTGATAGCTGCTGCAAAAACCCTGGGCCGTGAGTTTGTAATTAAAGCTAAAGGCGAAGTTATTGAGCGAATTGCAAAAAACCCAAAAATGCCCACCGGTGATATCGAAATTAAAGTGGCTGATATTGAAGTGTTGAACGCTTCTAAAACCCCACCTTTTACTATCGAAGACAAAACTGATGGTGGCGAAGAGCTCCGAATGAAATACCGTTACCTCGATTTAAGAAGGGCACCTGTTAGAAATAATCTTGAATTGCGCCACCGTGTGGCACTCGAAACCAGGAAATACTTAGACAGCCTGAAATTTGTTGAAATCGAAACTCCGGTTTTAATCAAATCTACCCCGGAAGGTGCCCGCGATTTTGTTGTCCCATCAAGGATGAACCAGGGCGAGTTTTATGCTTTGCCCCAATCACCCCAGACATTCAAGCAATTGCTGATGGTGGCTGGTTACGATCGTTATTATCAAATTGTAAAATGCTTCCGCGATGAAGACCTCCGTGCCGACCGTCAACCCGAATTTACCCAGATTGATTGCGAGATGTCCTTTGTTGAGCAAGAAGATATTTTGACCACTTTCGAGGGCCTAACAAAGTATTTATTCAAAGAAGTAAAGCAGGTTGAAGTAAACGACTTCCCCTGGATGTTGTATGACGATGCTATGAAATTCTACGGCTCTGATAAACCAGACATCCGTTTTGGGATGAAATTTATCGAACTTAATGATGTAGCACAAAACAAAGGTTTTGGTGTTTTCGATAGTGCTGAATTAGTTGTCGGGATTTGTGTACCCGGATGCGCTCAATATACCCGCAAACAACTCGATGGCTTGACTGATTTCGTTAGAAAACCTCAAATTGGCGCCAAAGGGCTCGTGTATGCTAAGTGCAATGATGATGGTAGTTTTAAATCATCAGTAGATAAATTCTTTGACCAGGATGCACTTAAAACCTGGGCTGATAAATTTGATGCCAAACCCGGAGATTTATTGCTGGTGCTGGCTGGGGATACTGTACCAACCCAAAAGGCATTGAATGAGCTAAGGTTAGAAATGGGAACCCGCTTGGAATTGCGCGACCCCAATGTTTTTGCACCCTTGTGGGTGGTCGATTTCCCACTTCTTGAATGGGACGAAGACTCAAAACGCTTTCATGCAATGCATCATCCGTTTACCTCACCCAAGGCTGAAGATGTCCATTTACTGGATAGTGATCCCGGAAAAATCAGGGCCAATGCTTACGACCTTGTAATTAACGGTGTTGAAATTGGGGGCGGATCAATCCGTATCCATAATAAAGAATTGCAAAAAAAGATGTTTACAGCCCTGGGATTCACTGATGAGGAAGCTCAGGCTCAATTTGGTTTTCTGATGAACGCTTTTGAATATGGTGCCCCTCCACATGGTGGGATTGCCCTTGGCTTCGATAGGTTGGTTTCACTTTTTGGTGGCTCCGATTCAATCCGCGACTTTATTGCCTTTCCGAAAAACAACGCCGGACGGGATGTGATGATCGATTCTCCTTCGTGTATTGCAAATGAGCAACTGGATGAATTAGGCTTGAAGGTTATAGAAAAGGAAGACAAGTAGTGACTATTTAGTGTTCGTCCTTTTAGTAAGATTTTTAAATTATCAATAGCCCTGTCCTTTTGCCATTGGCATCCCCATGGGAAGGGCAGGGATTGAATTGGAAGGATAAAAAAGCCCCTCCTTTTCGCTGTCAATGCCTTCGGCATTGACAGCGAAAAGGAGGGGGAGGCGAGTGTCGAATTTATTATTCCCCGGCATAAATGCCGGGGCAACGCAGAAGTTGGACTTTCTAGAGCAAACACCCGAATTTATGGACAGACTATTTAGGTGGTTGATAGATTTGTGAAAATTGAAACATCTTTCCAGAAAATGTCATTGAGAGTCATTGGTGGTCATCCCGAAAAGTAGAAAATTTTCAATTTTCGTAACTTTTCGTGGATGCTCGAAAAACTTAGGAAATCAAAGATTTCTGGTTTTTCGGCATTCATAGTCATTGATTGCAAAAAAATGATGTGCGGCTACCTTCACTTAAGTTTCGATGATAGGTCAGGCGCAAATGATCATTAATGACAACGTAGCAAGTGATAGCGAAGCAAATGACAGCGAAGCTAAATGACAAATAAAATATCCTATCAGGCTGATTTGATAAAGTAGAATTTCTGCAACCAGGCTTTATAAATCGGGTCGAGGATTTGAATCTCACCTGCAGTTTGGTCGATGATTTCTTTATCTATAAGGGCATTTTTCATGC
>CAZBDF010000258.1:0-6865 GCA_964490385.1 uncultured Lentimicrobiaceae bacterium
CGCCTGCAACAAACCTATAAACGCTGGGTTTGGGGCTGCGAACGTTTCGACTTTGGCAACTCACTGGGTGGCTTGAAGTCACCCGGTGAGTAAAAACCCTACCTTTGCCCTTCATTCAAAAACCCAACAATAAATGCCATATCCTTACACGCCTCCCGATTATTTCCAAATAGACGAATTACTTAGTGACGAACATAAAATTATCCGCTCGGCTATCCGCGATTGGGTTGACCGTTCTGTAATTCCCGTGATTGACGAAGCTGCACAGAAAAACGAGTTTCATATCCGGTTTATCAAAGAGCTGGGCGAACTGGGTGCTTTTGGCCCCTTCATTCCCGAAGAATATGGTGGTGCCGGAATGGACCACATTGCATACGGAGTGATTATGACAGAACTTGAGCGTGGTGATTCGGCCATCCGTTCAACGGCATCGGTGCAAACTTCGCTGGTGATGTACCCCATATTTACTTTTGCTTCGGAAGGACAAAAGCAAAAGTATTTACCAAAACTGGCTGCGGGTGAAACTATCGGATGTTTCGGGTTGACAGAACCAAATCATGGTTCCGACCCCGGAAGCATGGAAACCCGCATAAAAGATATGGGCGACCACTACCTGCTGAATGGTGCTAAAATGTGGATTACCAATTCTTCCATCGCCGACATAGCCGTTGTGTGGGCAAAAGATGAAGAAGGCATCGTCAGGGGAATGGTGGTTGAAAAAGAATGGGCAGGCTACTCAGCTCCCGAAACCCACAACAAATGGTCACTGCGAGCTTCAGTAACGGGCGAATTGGTTTTTGACAATGTGCAAGTTCCCAAGGAAAATGTTTTCCCAAATGTTAAAGGTTTAAAAGGTCCGCTGATGTGCCTTAACTCTGCCCGTTACGGCATTGCCTGGGGAGCCATCGGAGCTGCTATGGACTGTTACAACACTGCGCTGCAATATTCGCTGGAGCGGAAGCAATTCAATAAACCCATAGCCTCTTTCCAGCTACAGCAGAAAAAGCTGGCAGAATTCCTCACCGAAATCACCAAGGCACAATTGCTAGCCTGGCGGCTGGGAATTTTAAAAAACGAAGGCAAAGTTACACCCGCACAAATCTCGATGGCCAAACGAAACAATGTAGAAATGGCGCTTAAGGTAGCCCGTGAATCAAGGCAGATACTGGGAGCCATGGGCATCACTGGCGACTTCCCTATGATGCGCCACATGATGAACCTCGAATCGGTCATCACTTACGAAGGAACCCACGACATCCACCTGCTTATTACCGGGGCGGATATTACGGGGATAGCTGCTTTTGAATAAGAAAGAACAGAGTTGCAGGTTGCAAGTTGCAGGTTGCAGGGCAAGACAGCCCCACACTTGCAACCTGTAACGTGCAACTTGCCCTCCCTTCCATTTTATCAACAATATTACTTTTTCTTACACCTCTGTAAGGCGCTGATCTTATACGATTTACTTCGGTGAAATTTTAATGTCGGTTTTGTTGTCAACAATCAAATAGCAGTACTTTTGTGAAAAATTTAACAGTGTTATTTCACGAACAGAAAAACTATTTGCAAGAATGAAACCAACGCACATCGAACACATTGGAATCGCCGTCAACAGCTTGGAAGAAAGCATTCCCTATTACGAAAACGTACTGGGATTGAAATGCTACGCCGTCGAAGAGGTGAAAGACCAAAAAGTAAAAACCGCCTTTTTCATGGTAGGCCAAACCAAGATTGAGTTGCTGGAATCGACAGACCCCGAAGGACCCATTGGTAAATTCATCGAGAAAAAAGGAACTGGCATCCATCACCTGGCATTTGCCATGGAAGACGTTGGTGCTGCGCTGGAACAAGCTGAAGAAAAGGGCATCCGTCTAATAGATAAAACTCCCCGCAAAGGAGCTGAAGGCCTGAGCATTGGATTCCTGCACCCAAAATCAACCGGTGGGGTACTGACAGAGTTTTGCAGTAAATAGGAAAAAAGGTGTATAGGGGATATAAGGGAAATAAAGTATAGGGGGAAACATGTTTCGGTTGTGTAAAAAAATAAAAAACAAATTTGAGCAATTAATCTGGTCAATATTTTAAAAACCGAAAATTAATCCTCCAGACAGATCACAATATCACCTGATGAACACTATGTACCTTATGTACCCTATAAACCCCACAAAACGAGACACTCTCAACAATCGAAAAAATCAAATGAACTCTCACAAAAAACATCAATCGAATATCAAATGAATAATCAGGACAAACTGCAGCAGCTTATCGATTTACGCGTAAAAGCCCGCCAGGGTGGTGGCGAACAGCGCATCGTTGCACAGCATAACAAAGGAAAATATACTGCACGTGAGCGGATTGAGATGTTGCTCGACGAAGGCAGCTTCGAGGAGTACGACATGTTCGTTACCCACCGTAGCCACGACTTCGGTATGGAAGACAAAGTATTCCTTTCGGATGGGGTAATCACCGGACACGGAACTATCGACGGACGTATTGTTTATATCTTTTCGCAGGACTTCACTGTTTTCGGTGGTTCGCTATCGGAGACATTTGCACAGAAAATTTGTAAAATCATGGACCAGGCAATGAAGGTTGGCGCACCGGTAATTGGCATCAACGATTCGGGTGGGGCACGTATCCAGGAAGGTGTGAAAAGCCTTGCCGGATATGCTGAGATATTCCAGCGTAACATTCTTGCTTCCGGCGTTATTCCACAGATTTCTGCCATCTTCGGCCCATGTGCCGGTGGTGCTGTTTATTCGCCGGCCCTTACTGATGTAGTCATCATGAGCGACAAAACCAGCTATATGTTTGTTACCGGCCCGAAGGTTACAAAAACCGTTACCGGCGAAGAAATTTCGGAAGAAGACCTGGGTGGTGCTACGGTTCATGCAACCAAATCTGGTGTAGCACATTTCAGGGCCGATGACGAAAACGAGGGCATTATGCTCATCAGAAAAACACTGGAATATCTGCCTCAAAATAATCTTGAAGATCCGCCCGTTACCGAATGCCACGACCCTATTGACAGGAAAGATGACCACCTCAATGAAATTATCCCTGATGCAAGCTCTGCTCCTTATGATGTAAAAGACGTTATCCACTCCATTGTTGATGATGACGAATTTCTTGAATTCCACAGACATTATGCAAAAAATATTGTGGTTGGCTATGCGAAGTTCAATGGACAACCCGTTGGTATCGTTGCCAATCAACCCAACTACCTGGCAGGTGTGCTCGATATTGAAGCTTCGCGAAAAGCTGCACGTTTTGTCAGACTTTGCGATGCTTTTAACCTTCCGGTAATCACATTGGTTGACGTTCCGGGATTCCTGCCGGGAAGTGCACAAGAATATGGCGGCATCATTATTCATGGGGCAAAACTAATGTTCGCTTATGGCGAGGCTACTGTACCGAAAATCACCATTACCCTGCGCAAATCCTATGGTGGTGCCCATGATGTGATGGGTTCGAAACAATTGCGTGGTGACATAAACTATGCCTGGCCATCAGCAGAAATTGCTGTAATGGGCCCAAAAGGTGCTATCGAAGTCCTTGAAGGAAGAAAGGTGAGAGAAATATCTGACCCAGAAGAAGCTGCCAAATACATCGAAACAAAAGAGGCCGAGTACCGCGAAAAGTTTGCAAATCCATACGAAGCGGCAAAATTTGGCTATATCGATGATGTGATAGAACCCAGGAATACACGCTTCAGGATAATCAGGGCTTTGCAGACACTTTCCTCAAAAAAGGATTCACTTCCGGCCAAGAAACACAGCAATATTCCATTATAAAACATGTGCGTTATGTTACAGGAAATTCAATTCAGTTTTTCAAATGTCACTGAGGCCAACATCACCATTGCCATTGTGGGTTATGTAATTGTATTTACCGCTTTGGTGTTACTCTTTTTTGTTTACAACTCTATTCCAAAGCTGATCAACATTAAAGTACGCCGCAAGCTAAAAAAAGAAGGCAAGTGCGAGGAGTGTGGCGATTTACACATGGAAGGAGATCTAAATGCTGCCATCAGTATGGCGCTATATCTTTACATGAATGAAATCCATGATGAGGAAAGCGATGTGATCACCATCAAACGAATCTCAAAGCAATACACGCCCTGGAATTCAAAAATTTATTCTACCAACACTTATTTTAGAATGTCAAGAAAATGAAAAAATTCAAATTCACTATAAAAGGCCACGACTACGATGTTGATATTAAAAACATTGAAGACAACATCGCCAAGATTGAAGTTAACGGAACGGTTTACAATGTGGAAGTACATAAAGAACTGAAGCAAACAAAAACGCCGAGACTTGTACGTCAGGAAGTTCAAACCCATCGCCGCGACAGCAAGATCAAAAAAACCATCACCAAAACCGCCGGACATGATGTGAAGTGTCCGTTACCCGGCAATATTGTTCAGGTATTCGTTAAGGAGGGTGATGAAATAAAACTTGGCGATAAACTGCTGATGTATGAAGCCATGAAGATGGAAAATACCATTACCGCCGAAAAGGATGGCGTGATTAAAAACCTGAAAGTTCAGCAAGGCGACAGCGTACTTCAAGGCGACCAACTGATGGAAATAGCATAACAACAGTAAAAATCAAAACTAAATTACTGATGAAAAAATTACTGACTGTTATTGGAATTATTTCGATCCTTGGCCTCTTGTCATTTGCTTTTCCCACAAGTTTTACCTCGGGCGATTCAGGGGTTAAAAGTGAGCTTAGCATCCAGGATGACACTTCCGAAATTAGCCAACAAATAAATGACGCTGGTAAGACCACAGCAGGCAAGGGTATCAGCAAATTCCTGCGTTATACCGGATTTGCCAATGCCACCCCCGGCCACCTGGTGATGTTGCTTGTCGGGCTGGTTTTTATTTTCCTTGCCATTCGTTACGATTACGAGCCCCTGCTACTAATCCCAATTGGGGTGGGTGTGCTTATCGGCAATATTCCATTTATGCTTGATACAGGCTTAAAGTTGGGGATTTATGAAACGGGCAGTGTGATGAATTACCTTTATTTTGGTGTTACTGCCGGTATTTATCCACCGCTTATTTTTCTGGGTATTGGTGCAATGACGGATTTTTCATCATTGATTTCTAACCCAAAACTAATGCTCCTCGGCGCCGCTGCCCAGGTGGGTATCTTTGCCACTTTCATAGGTGCCCTGGTGCTGGGGTTTTATCCGGCGGAAGCTGGTGCCATTGGCATTATTGGTGGTGCCGACGGCCCAACAGCTATTTTTCTTTCATCGAAATTAGCAAACGGAATCAACATCCTTCCTGATGGAACTACTGTACAAAACCTGATTGGCCCTATCGCCATTGCTGCATATTCGTACATGGCACTTGTTCCGGTAATCCAGCCTCCAATTATGCAGGCCCTGACGACTAAGCAAGAACGTCTGATAAAGATGAAACCTCCGCGGGCGGTAACTAAGTTGGAAAAAATTCTGTTCCCAATTATTGGCCTGTTGTTTACAGCTTTTATTTCGCCAAGTTCGTTACCGTTGTTAGGTATGCTTTTCTTCGGAAACCTACTGAAGGAATCTGGTGTTACTAAACGACTGGCCGATACCGCCAGAAATTCACTTATCGATATTGTTACCATCTTGTTGGGTTTAACAGTTGGCGCTTCAACACAAGCAGATGTTTTTCTTACTGAACAAAGCATTCTAATCTTCATTCTTGGTGCATTGTCCTTTATGGTAGCTACGGCCGGCGGACTTATTTTTGCTAAGGTGATGAACCTGTTCCTTCGCGGAGATAATAAAATCAACCCACTGATTGGAGCTGCAGGTGTTTCCGCAGTTCCTGATAGTGCAAGGGTTGTACAAATGCAAGGCTTGAAAGAAGACCCAACCAACCACCTGTTGATGCACGCCATGGCACCTAATGTTTCGGGTGTGATCGGGTCGGCAGTTGCGGCTGGTATTTTGTTGAGCTTTTTGCTTTAAACTTCCTAAGCGACTTGAAGTCGCTAAGTAAAATTGGTATCTTTGGCAAAAAAAATGACCTATGTTAATAATTGGTATTGCCGGGGGATCCGGATCGGGTAAAACTACAGTTGTAAATAAGATCATCAAAAGCCTTCCGAAAAACGCTGTTTCAGTGATTTCGCAGGATGCTTATTACAAAGATAACGGACACCTGTCCGATGAGGAAAAAAAAAGGATCAACTTCGACCACCCTGCCTCTATTGAGTTTGCTTTACTCAACAAGCACCTGGATACACTAATTTCTGGCGAAGCTATTGAGCGTCCGGTGTATAATTATGTTACTTGTGCCCGGGCAAAGGAGACCGTTCCGGTTGAACCCAAAAAAGTAATTATTGTCGAAGGTATCCTTATCCTTACCAATGCCAAACTAAGGGATAAATTCAGCATCAAAGTATTTGTAGATGCCGATGGCGACGACCGCCTGATGCGCATCATCTACCGCGACCTGATTGAGCGTGGCCGCTCGGTGCAGGATGTCCTCGAACATTACGATAAATTTGTTAAGCCCATGCACCTTCAGTTTATTGAACCTACTAAACGCTATGCCGACATCATTGTTCCACAAGGCGGAACTAACCTTGTCGCCATCGATCTGTTGAGTTCAAGGATCAGGATGAATTTGGATGGTTAAGAGGGAAAGAGACATGGCATGCCATGTCTTTACAGATAATACAAATGAATAATTCATGCAAAGAGATGCCTGCCTTGCCGGCGCAATGTCAATAAGTTAAGCGTTTTATTTACGATTGATGATTTATAAGTGCTGATTGTTGATGTGTTACCATGTGATAGACAGGAATATCTTAAATCAAAAATCGCCTGCCTCGCGGCAAGGCGGGTTAATCGACAATCA
>CAZBDF010000259.1:0-6864 GCA_964490385.1 uncultured Lentimicrobiaceae bacterium
ATAATTCTCACACAATAAACGATGATGAGGGAAATGGTAATGGTATTGCAGATTACACTGAGAGTGTAAAGCTTACCATTGATATGGAAAACATCGGAACTACCCAGGCTGACAATGTAACAGTAACTATTTCCACAGCAGATCCATACATCACCATTACCGATGGAACAGAAAGTTATGGAAATATAGCTACTGGAGCAATAATCAGTATGGAAGATGCTTTTGCTTTTGATGTTTCTCCAGATGTACCTGATCAGCATCAAGCGCTAATATCCATATCAGCTGAGGGTGATGAAAGTGACCCTTGGAATTCAGGCTTTGCACTTTCTATTTGTGCCCCAGCCCTGGCCATGGATAATTTTTACATCAACGATGCGACAGGAAACAACAACGGATTACTTGATCCTGGCGAAACCGCTGATATTGTTATCACTGCAGCCAACAATGGTGGTGCTGATGCTTATGAAGTGATGGCAACATTAACTTCCGGCGATCAGTACATCACGGTGAATACAAGTGGCGCACAAGATATGGGTGACTTATCAGCAGGAGCTACACAGGATGCAAGCTTTTCAATTTCTGCAAGCGAAAATACACCTGCAGGATATACGGCCACCATCGACATTAATTTTGAAGCGATGTATGGTATCGAGCAAAGCGATAATATCTCATTGCCCTTTACCGATTATTGTTTTCCGGGAGCCAACTGTAGTTTTGGCGATGGCCTTACCGGTTTTGCCCTTGAAGACATCGACAATATGGACAATGGCTGTAGCAATGACCAGGGAATAGATGGTTATGGTGATTTCACTGATATGTCAACCGACCTGGAACCAGGCGGGACTTACACTGTCAGCTTCGAAACAGGGTATAGCGACCAGCAGGTTTGCCTGTGGATCGACCTCAACAGCAACAAGGAATTTGATGCAGATGAAATGCTGATCGAAGATTACATCCTCGCAAATTCAGGCCAGGTTTATGATGTGGATATTACCATTCCCCAATCAGTAAATGGTGGAATCAAATGTTTAAGGGTCCGTGCCAACTGGCAAAACTCTGCTGCCGATCCTTGTGTAGCATTCAGCTATGGTGAAACCGAAGATTATACTGTAAATATTGCCGGAGGCGTACTTGCAGTAAATGTGGTTTGCAATCCAACGGAAATTTGCGTGGGCGAAGAATCGCAAATGACAGCTTATCCAAATGGCGGAAGTGGTAGTTATACTTACCAATGGACTCCCGAGACCGGATTAAACGACCCAACTATTCAAAACCCTGTGTGCACAGCTGAAGAAACAACTACCTACACCGTTGAAATAAATGATGGGGCCAATACTAATTCATCACAGGCTACCATCATGGTACACGAACTTCCTGAAACTCCTTTCATCAACCTTGTGGTAGAAACTTTATACTCGGATGCTGCCGAAGGCAACCAGTGGTATGACAGCCAGGGCCCAATTGAAGGAGCTACCGGACAATCATATACTTGCACCTGGGAAGATGTTTATCATGTAGTGGTAAGCAACGAATTTGACTGCATGTCGGATCCCTCAAACAGCATACATGTAGTGATAACCAGCATCGACGAATTGAGTTTGGAAAATCCACTTTCGGTTTATCCAAATCCATTTACCGATAAGGTATTTGTTGAAGCTTATTTACAAACTAACGCCAGCTATAAACTGTCCATTTACAATGCTTTGGGTGCTGAAGTAAAAGTGATTGCCGAAGGAACATCGAGTACTGAAGGAATGGATAAATTCGTATTTTCGGCACAAGGCCTTGAAAAAGGGATTTATTTCTGCAAACTCATTACTGATAATTCGGTATCGATTAAAAAGATAATTCATACAAAATAGAAAATGAGTTGAGAGTAAGTTCGAAGTTTTAATACAAGTTATTACAATTCTTATGACCCCTTTCTTTGGTAGAAATATTTTTGAGCAACAAATAACTTCGAACGAATAGTAGCTTTGCAGGATAAATGGTGATAAGGGTGGGTGACTGATAGCTGTGAACACACCTTTGGCTTGGCAAGCTGAGAACTGAAGATCCCGAAAAATAGAAAATTTTCAATTTTCGTAATTTTTCGAGGATGCGCGAAAAACAATGAAATCATAGATTTCTGTTTTTTCGGCACTGCAAATTGACTACTGTTAACTATGTCCTTGTTAAAAAATTGTTAACAAATTACGCTGAGTATGGATTTTTAGTACATTACGGCACTTTTTCAATAAAAACAAACTAATAACTCAATAACAAAAATTATTTAAACTATGAGAAGATTTACAATTCTATTGACACTCGTTGTAGCTTTTGGCTCCGTGTTCGCTCAAAAAAGCTGGGTTTCATTTACCAGCGAGCAACCTGAGCAGGCAGCTATTACTATCCTTCAGTCCGACCGCGCTGGTTTGACATTTGAAGTAACTGTTCCCGGTATGTTTAGCGAACAAGTCGCTGAAGGTGAAAAATCCTTTCAGAGGATCAGCCTCATCGAGGATATGACAACAAAAGCTGTTGGCCGTCCTGAACTGCCAATGCTCCACGAACTCATCGGTATTCCCGATAACCTGGCAATTTCAGTTAACATTACCAATATTGAAACTGCAAAACTTACCGGATACAACATCTATCCATTCCAAACTCCAACTACGGACAATCCTGGTGGTCATGACCACGAATTTGTGATTGACGAAGCCTTTTATTCAAAAGTTGGTAACTATCCAAACGAAAATGTAATTGTTGACCAGCCCAACATTTGGCGCGATGTAAAAGTATCAGGCATTCATATTACACCTTTTACTTACAATCCTGCAACACAGGAATTGGAAGTGATCACACACATGACCGTAGAAATCGAATTTGCAGGTTCCGACAATACTGCTACACTTGATCGCAGCAAAGAACTTACACCGAAGTTCTACAACATGTACGAAACTACCATCTCCAATTTTGGCGACCTGGGTTATACTGAAACACTGCGCGATGGTACAGGAATCAAGTATTTGATCATAACAAACGCCGAGGCAGTTGAAACCCTTCAGCCACTGGTTGACTATAAAAACCAAATGGGCCATGCTGTAGAAGTTAAGACCCTCGAACCAGGTTTTGATACTCCACAGCAATTTAAAGATTATATTACTGAATTGTACGACTTAGGGTTGGAATATGTGTTGATGGTTGGTGATGCTTACCCCAATGGTGGAAGCGGTGGTGGACCAAATATTGTCCCTATGTATTGGTGGGCACCAAGTGGAGAAGATGCTTCTTATTCAGATAGCTGGTATTCATGTATGGATGGTGCAGATGATCACTATGCCGACCTGGCTATTGGCCGTTTTGTTTATAATAACGGAGCCATCACCGAACTAGAACTCCAGATCGATAAAACCATGACCCATTATCTTACACCCGATGTGTCGGATAATTGGGCTGAAAATACAATCCTGGTTACGCACAAAGAGCAATATCCCGGAAAATATACCCAATGTTGCGAGGAAATCAGAACCTTTGATTACAGCATTCAAACCCCGATTTTTGAAACAGCTTATGGTGGAGAAAGCTATACAAATGCACAGGTTGTTGACTTTGTGAACAACACCGGGGTTGGTATCTTAAATTACCGTGGTCACGGAAGCGCAACACAATTGTGGGATTGGACCAATAGCGGGCCTTCACACTTTACTGCTTCAGATGTTGCACAGTTTACCAATAACGAACAACTCTTTGTTTTCTTCGATGTTTGCTGCGACAACATGGATATTGTAGCCCACGCTGGCGAATGCCTTTGCGAATCGTTTATGAAGCACCCTTCGGGATCAGTTGCTGTAAACGGAGCCATCATTCCCTCATACACAATTCCAAACCACGATTACGACAAGGAGATGTACAAAGCGGTTTTTGAAGAAGGTATTACCAATATTGGCTATACAACCAATTATGCAAACCTAACCGTACTTAATGTACACGGTACAATTGGCCGTTCAAATGTACGTACTTACCTGTGGTTAGGCGATGCTTCCATCGAAGCATGGACAATGCAGCCCATGGATTTGACAGTGACACATGACGAACAGATTTTCCTGGGTACTGCTGAATTTAATGTAAATGTAATCGGTGCAGAAGGCCCTGTTGAGAATGCCATGGTTTGTGTTTCAAATGAAGATGGTTCAGTGTATGCAGTAGCTTACACCGATGTAGCCGGTTTGGCAATGGTTACTTTTGATGAGCCTATTCAATCACCTGGTGATGCAACGGTAACTGTTACAAGGAACAACTATCTTCCATTCCAGGCATCGGTTCCGATTATCCCTCAGGATGGCGCATACGTTGTTAAAGATTCTTTTACTATAAATGATGCTACAGGTGGCAATGGAAACGGAATGATGGATTATGCAGAGACAATTTTGTTATCTTTAAGTGTTAAAAATGTTGGTATTTACACTGCCGAAGATGTAATGGTTACACTTTCGACAGAAGATGAATATATTACCATCACCGATGGAGAAGAAAATTTTGGCGATGTAGAACCAGAAGCTATAGTTACAGTAACTGATGGTTTCGCTTTTGATGTTGCCGAAAACCTTCCTGACGGACATGCCGTACTTTTTGATGTAGCCGCTTCTGATGGCACCGATACATGGACAAGTAACATTGTTATTACTGGACATGCGCCGGCACTTGAATTAGGCGACTACACGATTTCAGATCCTACAGGAAACAACAATGGGAAAATTGACCCGGGCGAAACTGTACAGATCTCTGTTTATGTTAACAATGCTGGTTCAGCAGATGCCTTTACTGTAGTTGGCGAATTGATGACAAGTGATATGTACCTTCAGGTGAATACTACCGATCCCCAGGCCTATGGAGATATTGCTGCCGAAGGAATGGGCATGGCAACTTTTGAAGCTTACGCTGACGAAACTACACCTGCAGGCCACATGGCACAACTTGAATTCGAATTTACAGCCGACTATAACCTCTCCGGAAACGGATCATTCAATACTGTAATTGGACAAATTCCTGTTGTAATTATCGACCTTGACCCCAACACTTCATCAGGACCTGCAATGCAGGACGCTATCGAAGAACTTGGTGTTGCAGTTGAATATACCACCACAATGCCCGCTGACCTTACACTCTATTCTTCTGCATTTGTCTGCCTGGGTGTTTATAGTAGCAACACAGCTTTATCAACTGCCCAGGGACTTGCACTTGCAAGTTTACTTGATGCCGGTGGCGCACTCTACATGGAAGGTGGCGATACCTGGTATTATGATGATCAAACAGCAGTACACGATTATTTCCACATCAATGCCTCGAGTGATGGCTCTGGTGACCTTTCCACCATCAACGGGCAGGCTGGGACTATCGCCGAAGGCCTTTCATTTGCATACAGTGGCGAGAACAACTGGATCGATCATATCGAACCCGGTGCTGATGCCGAACAATTGTTTATGAACTCCTCTCCCTCTTATGGCTGTGCCGTTTCCTATGATGAAGGTTCTTACACCACTGTTGGTGCTTCCTTCGAATTTGGCGGACTGGATGACAGCGATGCATCTAAAACTGAGCTGATGGAAGCGTATTTAGGTTTCTTCGGAATCATTCAATCTGGCGTTGCAGCCAACTTTGTTGCTGATGCCACAGATATTTGTGAAGGCGAGGAAGTGGTGTTTTCTGATTATTCTTCCGGGGGTGCAACTGAATGGGCCTGGGAATTTGCCGGCGGAACACCTGCTACTTCAACTGAACAAAATCCAACGGTAATGTATGAAGAGATGGGTGAATTTGATGTAACACTTACTGTTACCGGAACTGCAGGTTCCAACTCCATGACCAAAAACAATTACATCAACACCATGGCAATGCCCCTAACTCCTGAAAATATGGCTGGTGAAGAGCAAGTTTGCCAGGGCAACACCGATGTTTATACTGTTGATGCAGTAGCTTATGCAACATCCTACGTTTGGGTACTCGACCCTCCAGAGGCTGGATCATTGACAGAAAACGGGACTGAGATAACAATTGTATGGAGCGACCTGGTTGAAGGTATGGCAACATTAAAGGTATGCGGAATCAACGACTGCGGCGATGGCCCATGGTCCGAACAATATGAAGTATTGGTTCAAAACTGTACCGGTATTGATGGTAACAATGGTGAAGTTCCATTGTCGATTTATCCTAACCCAAGTACAGGAAGCTTTACGCTTGAGCTAAACGCCAACGATAAAGTAAGTATCAGGGTGATGAACATTTTGGGTGAAGTTGTTTACCAGACTGAACAGATGGACGTAAACGGATTCTTCGTGAAAACCATCAACTTGAATGACCTTGCTGATGGCGTTTACTACCTCCGCCTCGAAGGTGATACTTTTAATAGAACTGAAAAAATCGTTATCTCACGATAAGTGCTTTTAATATGAAATTTTGAAAACAGGCTGTCGGGGGAGAAATCTTTTGGCAGCCTGTTTTTTTTGAGGGATTGTATTCAATGTTATCTTTATAATTTGTTTTTATAGAGACATCAATTGCTCCGGCATTTATGCCGGAGCAATTGATAGAATCCAAATGATGTATTTGATTTTGATTTAGCAATGGATAAAATTTTGAAGGATTCATAACGAAAGCTGTCAGACAGTTGCCCATTTGCTTAATTGTTACAATTTATTGTAGAGCTTGACATTGTTAAATTTAATTCAACTAAACTGTCTGACAGCTATCATTTCCCAACAGGGCCGACCAGTAAATAAGATGTATAAAGAACCGATGATTGGTTCTATGATGAAAAAAGACAAACCCAATTTTAGAAAATATATAAACACAAATGACGATGAAGAGTATTCAAACATTCACATT
>CAZBDF010000260.1:0-6845 GCA_964490385.1 uncultured Lentimicrobiaceae bacterium
CTTCTTTTAACTTTTCTTAATCTTAATTTAGCATCGCTGGATGCTAATTAATTTACCTTTGCCGCCATTTTGGCCTTAAAAATAGCATTAAAATACTGGCTAATAACTTTTTATCAACATAAAACACTTTTTTCAATTTTATCATGGCATTAACAAAACTTAGAAATATTGGCATTGCGGCACACATTGATGCCGGCAAAACAACTGTTACCGAGAGAATTCTTTTTTATACCGGTGCTAGCCGGAAAATGGGTGAAGTTCATGACGGGCAAGCTACCATGGATTTTATGAAGCAGGAGCAGGAAAGGGGTATCACCATTGCTTCGGCTGCCATTAGCTGTACCTGGCAAGATTCACAGATAAACATCATCGACACCCCCGGCCACGTTGATTTCACCATTGAAGTTGAACGCTCGCTCAGGGTGATTGACGGCATGGTTGCTTTATTTTGTGCTGTTGGCGGTGTTGAACCTCAAAGTGAAACTGTTTGGAACCAATCCGATAGATACCGAGTACCACGCATTGCATTCATTAATAAAATGGACCGTACCGGTGCCGATTTTTTTGAAGTTGTTGGTCAAATGAACAAATACCTCGACGCCAACGCTGTACCCTTCCAAATACCCATGGGCGCAGAGGAAGATTTTAAAGGGCTGATAGATGTTATCGAGCAAAAGGCAATTATTTTTAAGGAGCATGAAAGGATCGAAACTGAAATCCCGGAAGAATACAAGCAGCATGCAATTGATGCCAGAGCTGTACTTGCTGAAAAACTAGCAGATTACAACGAAGAAATCCTGGAACTGATTTTTGATGATAAAGAGGTTCCAACCGAATTGTTAAAAACAGCCGCACGCGATGCCACAATAAAACTGCTGATTACACCGGTGTTTACAGGTGCAGCCTATAAAAATAAGGGTGTACAATTATTGCTGGATGCCGTAATTGATTACCTCCCTTCTCCTATCGATGTTGGTACTGTAGTTGGTATGGATATTGACGATCCTGAAAAATCGCACACACGCAATCCTTCGCCAAAAGATCCTTTTTCAGCACTTGCATTCAAACTGATCAACGATCCTTTTGTTGGCCAACAGACCTTTATAAGGATATTTTCGGGAACGTTGACAAGTGGGATGCAAATCCTTAACTCAACAAAAGGAAAAAACGAAAGAACAGGTAGGATTTATAAAATCCGCGCCAAGGACAGGGAAGAGATCAGTTCAGCTGGCCCCGGTGATATTGTTGCGTTAGTAGGAATGAAACTCACCAAAACCGGTGACACATTGTGTGACCCAAAACAGCCGCTGTACCTTGAATCAATTCATATCCCGCCAACGGTGATTGAGCTTAAGATTAGCCCCGAAAAGCGTAAAGACCAGGAAAAATTAGGTATGTCACTGGGCAAACTTGCCAATGAAGATCCTTCATTTAACGTACGTTATGATGATGAAACTGAAGAAACCATCGTATCGGGCATGGGCGAGCTTCACCTCGAAATTATTATCGACAGGCTAAAACATGAATTTGGTGTGGATGTTAATGTTGGTGAACCTGCTGTTGCCTACCGCGAAACCATAAGCGGTGAAGTGGTAAGCAATTACAAGCACAGCAAGCAAACAGGTGGAAAAGGCCAGTTTGCACACACAGTCATGCGGATTGAGCCAAATGCGGGTGAAGGATATGAATTTGTTAACAACATTAAAGGCGGTTCTATCCCTTCGGAATTTATCAACTCTGTAAATAAAGGCGTTGTAAAAACAATGGATAGGGGCGTGCTTGCAGGATTCCCCGTCGTTGATGTTAAAGTGGTATTGCTTGATGGAGGATTCCATGCGGTTGACTCATCAGATATGGCATTCCAGACCTGTTCTTCCATTTGTTTTAAAAATGGTTTTATGAAAGCTGATCCCATCCTGCTGGAACCGGTGATGAAAATTGAAGTAAATACACCAGATGACTACATTGGAAATGTTGTTGGCGACCTGAACAAACGCCGCGGAAAAATTGAGTCGATGCGCAGGCACCGGAAAGGTTCACAAAAAGTAAATGGTTTTGTCCCATTGATGGAAATGTTTGGATATGCCACTACTTTGAGAAACCTCTCGAGCGGACGGGCCAATTACTCGATGGAATTTCACAAATACCTGCCGGTTACCAAAGCAATTCAGGAACAAATTATTAAGGATGTTGCTGAGAAAAAGGCTGCAAAGGCATAGTAAGGGATTAAGATGTAGGGGGAAGAGGGTTTATAGGGTTTATAGGGTTTATAGGGTTTATAGAGCCTATGAGTTCAAATTGTAGCTTTTTTTGGTAAGAAATTTCAAATGACAAATTCAAAAATCAAATATCTAAATCCAAAACAAATTCAAAAATTCAAAATTCAAAGATTGTAAATAGTTACAAGATAATGTTTCAATGTGCCAATTGAGTTTTGAGAATTTGAAATTTGATATTTATTCGAGTTTTGTGCTTTGAGTTTTGGATTTTGATAACGGGGGACAAATTGTTTGGCTCTGGCTCGTCCGCCGTACTACTATGGCAGGCGGGACTCGTCCAGTATAGGGTTTGTAAGGGAAATGGGATAGAATTAAGAGCTCATCATTCTAAGATTTGAAGATTCGAAAATTCAAAGATTTAAGCAATTGAAGATTCAAGGATAAGATGATGAAATACTATGATACTACAGAGTGATTAATACCAGTTACGGATTAGAATGCACTAAAAGAATTTAGAATATTTTTTGTCTGGTTGATGAAGAAAATCTTTGCATAGCTGTAGTTACGGAAATATTTTATGAAGAAAAGCAGGCGAAAAAGAATTGAATTATTCAGCGCATTTTGATTTGTTACTGGTATAGTTTAGTTTTCTGACTTTCCATCGTCCGAAGGACATGGAAACGTCAGAAAAACACAAAATTCTATTTATAACTTACAAGATGGGGTGTTAAATCTTCATTTTACTTTTGCATTCCATTTATTTTATTTTCTTCTTTAATTCTCCGTTCATCAGATTATCATTTTCATAAAGATAGATTTCATCCCGCACGTGCGGGACTTGCGCTCCATTGAAATGACAAAGCTCATGAATGTATGCTAGGGAAAGGGAAAGCGGGCGCAGAGCGCCCGCTTTCCCTTTCCCCCAAACCAATAAACCACGACTTTGTCATTTCGACCGAAGGGAGAAATCTCTTTACAAAAACCCTTGAAAAACTTCAAAAACCAGAACGAAAAGGCGTTTTTTTTGATAAATCTTAATAGCCAGATAAACAGAAAGATACAGTTTTCAGAAAATCAATTTTTAACACCCCACTTACAAGGATTCAAAGATTAAGCATTTTATCATTAACTCATTGAATCATCGCCACATTCTATCATTTAAGCATTCTATCATTGTCTCATTTTATCATTGCCCTCTAATTCGGATGGCTCAACATTGACAGAACGTTGACCAGTTGATCGTACCTTCCGCCCCTGGGCCGGTAATAAACAAAGATGGTGTATTCGTTGTTGGTCTGGAAGAAGTTACCTTCGATTAAAGTTACGTCCCCAATCTTCGAATCATTTGGCAACAACATATATTGGTAATTGTAGTAGCCCTGTTTTAGGAATATTGATGCCCTGAAACCACCGGCTTCATAATCGTAAGTCAATTCATTTTCCGGAAGGTATTGCCAATCGGTGAGCCCGCCATACAAGTAAAGTTTCCCCTGGATGAGGGGTGTGTCGTAGGGAAGAAAGAAATGGACCATTGCATAATCCGATTCAAAATCTGTGTAATTCATGTCTTCAGATTTAATCAGATAACGGCCATTCATACTTTCCTGGATATTTTCGTAAACATTTTTTTTCTTCACTTTGTCATCGTGCAGATAAACCTGGTAACCGGTTTGGGGTGCGTATTCGATAGCTTTAACCCGCATCGAATTATACCGCAAACTTTTCATATCAAAATACCTGAAACCACTTCCCCCATCAAAAACATTAACTCCATCATAGTTATAAACCAGTTCATTTCCTCTCACTTCCCTGGGTTGAAGGTCTGTAATGGCATTGTCGAGACGGCCGTTTTGCATAATTGTTACTATAATTTCCCTGTAGGGATCGCTAATGGGAAATCCCTGGGTGCCAATTGTAAAAACCACTTCCTGTTTATGCTTGCGATCATCAATCTTTGATGGCACCTTCACATTGGCCTGCATTGTTACCTTAGGATCCATCACATAAAACCGCCTCGTAAACAAAACATCATCCGGGTCGCCTGAAACATAAACCTTTAAAAGGTAATTTCCCGAGAGCCTCCACCTTATCACATCGTTGGGGATGTAACCCTGATAATGTGTATAATCCTGCATGGTGTTTACTGCGAATTGAAATTCCTCGACATAATCTGACTGAAACGTATCGAGATACTCGTTGAACATCAGGTCGGATTCATTCCAATCAGCATCGCAATGGACAACCGTATATTCATACTTCTCATAGTCGCCATTCAAATCATCGAAGGAGAAGATGAGTTTATCATTAGAATTCAAACTCACTATTGGCTGTGCCATTTCAAAGCCCTCTTTATAGAGCAAAGCCGATTTGATATTGTCTTTGTAAATGTAATTGGTATTGCGGAGGTAGTCTTCACGGAAATACTCGTCATCTTCATTTTGTGCAAACGAAAGGATAAATGCGAATTGTAAAATCAGTATCAGTACAAGCGTCTTCATAGATGTATGTATTTAATTGCTGCCTTGTTGGCAAAAATCGTGCAGAAAGGTTGAGTTTCCAAAATTAAATAAAATCTATGTTAATGACTAAAATTCAGAAAAGGGTATCTAAAATAATTTTCGGCAGTCATTTATTGGTGTCCGTTTATTATTGATAGATTCTTCGCTACGCTCAGAATGACAATACTTTAAATGAGTTAGTGGAGTGGAGGGTTTGGCTGGCGGCTTCGCCGCTAGCCAAACCCTCCGAGAAACCGCAATCATCTGTCATTCTGAGCGAAACAAAGTGGAGCGAAGAATCTATAATCAGAATAACACAATTCCTGGACAACATTGTTAGACATTAATTTCAGGTTCCGTTAAAGTTTTTTTAACTATTCAGAAAACTTTTGTTAACAAATTCACAATACATGCATTTATTGACATATCTTTGCGCGTCTATTTTGAAAATGTTTTGGCTGATGCGGGTTAAAAAGCCATTCGAAAACTGACGAAAATCAACATTTTTCATTAGATTTATCAGGAATAGAGATTTATCAACAGTTTGAGGGTATTATTTGAAAAATCAGCGATTCAGAATAAAAATTAATTTATAATATTGCACCGCTTTTCAAGCAGCTACTAACAATTAGCTCGAAATAATTGCACACATTTTATCGATTGATATGTCAGAAACAATAACGATTAAAAAAGGCCTTGACATCAACCTTGCCGGTGAAGCCGAAAAAACCATTAACGAGATCGAAGCAGGCATGTATGCCATTAAGCCTACTGATTTTGTTGGTGTTTTCCCAAAGCTTTTGGTTCAGGAAGGTGATATAGTTAAAGCCGGTACTTTGCTTTTTTACGACAAATACCGCGACAACATTAAATTTTCTTCACCTGTTAGTGGAACAGTCAAGGAGATTAAAAGGGGCGCCAAACGGGTTTTATTGGAAATCAAGATTGAGGCCGATACAAAACAGGAATTTGTAGATTTTGGCGCAGCCGATCCCAATAAACTGGACCGGGAAAAAATTGTAGCAAAATTGCTCGAAAGCGGTGTTTGGCCTGTCATTAGGCAACGGCCATACACAGTTATAGCTGATCCCACATTAGACCCAAAGGCAATATTTATTTCCGCCTTCGACACCAACCCATTGGCACCTGACTTCGACCTCATCATCCATGGACAAGGAGAAGCCTTCCAGGCTGGATTGGATGCCTTGAAAAAGTTAACATCCGGAATAGTCCATCTTAACCTGCCGGCAGGTGTGACAGCATCCAAGGTTTTTTCTAATTCAAAAAATGTACAGATCAACTATGTTAAAGGCCCTAATCCTGCAGGAAATGTTGGCCCACAAATCAATAAGATTGATCCTATAAATAAAGGTGAAGTAGTTTGGCACCTCAGGCCTCAGGAAGTTTTAACAATTGGAAAACTTTTCCTCGAAGGAAAATTTAATGCCGAACGCATTATAGCACTTACCGGATCCGAAGTACTTAAGCCACATTATTTCAAAACCAAAATCGGCTCCTCCATCCCTGAAATGGTAAAAAGTAATCTTGCTGAAGGTAAGCTAAGGTTTATTAGTGGCAATGCCCTCACAGGAAGAATAATTAGTAAGGATGGTTTTGTTGGCTTTTACGATTCGCAGGTAACTGTGCTGCCCGAAGGTGATTATTACGAATTTGTTGGCTGGGCACTCCCGGGATTTGGAAAATTCAGTTTTTCAAAATCCTTTCCCACCTTCCTTAATGGGAAAAGCAAAAAATATCGCGTCGATACAAACCTGCATGGTGGCGAAAGGGCCTTTGTAATGACAGGTCATTACGAGCAGGTTTTTCCCATGGATATTTATCCCATGCAACTTTTAAAAGCTATCATGATCGAAGATATTGACGCCATGGAAAATCTCGGTATTTATGAAGTGGATGAAGAAGATTTCGCATTGTGCGAGTTTATCGACACTTCAAAAACCGAGATGCAGGCCATCGTAAGAAAAGGCCTGGATATGATGAGAAAAGAAATGGAGTAAGGGGAATTGGAAAATTGGAAAGATGAATGGAGCAAGGGGCTGAGAGCGGAGAGCGTAGAGCGTAGAGCTTAGTAAGATAGTTGACGTATAATAGCGAGTTCGAAGTTTTT
>CAZBDF010000261.1:0-6838 GCA_964490385.1 uncultured Lentimicrobiaceae bacterium
GATATGGGAGGTGCAGCCCGCCTTGCCGTCGAGGCAGGCGCACCGAAATATTATTTTCTGAGTTTTTCAGCAAGCCCTAATTAGGCTCTTAAAAAGCAACTATTGCTAACATGTTAACGATATTTTGTTGGTCTTTTTTCCCGCGAAGCGGTTTTAATTTTCCATATTGTGGTGCAATGCACAAATTTGCACACCAGCAAATTTTCAAATTGATGTAGCACCTTTAAACCTTATTCCCCCTATTTCCCCTAAGCTGGACGAGCCCCGCCTGCCATAGCGAAGCGGCGGGCAGGACAGGACCAAACAGGATTTGAACTATTTTTACCGACCAGATTTCCATTTATTGATTTCTGATTGGCGATTAATGATTGCAGATTTTTGATTTGAAAACGTCTTCTTACATCTTAAATCAAATATCTACAATAGCACGACCCGTACCGGGTTGTAAAAAAATGTTTTTTGTCAGTAACTTGGAGACCAAGAGGTACATTTTCCGAAGCACCTCAATGAAGAAAATAGGACGAAGAAGTACTGTTCAGCCTCTGTATTTTCGCACTGAAAACTACACTATACCTATTCACCTTTCAAAATCATATGTGCTTGATTTTGATTTTTCGAAAAACTATATGCAACCTTTTCCACATCTTTGCATCTACTTACTGAAAAGGCATGAACGATAAAGCATTAGTCAAGGCATGTGTAAAAGGGGATACCGCTGCAATGAAGACCTTGTATGAGAGGTTTTATGCGCTGATGCTGGGTGTATGCCAACGATACGTTTATAACAAAGCTGATGCTGAAGATTTTGTTCAGGAGGGTTTTATTAAGGTATTTAATGGTCTTGGATCATTCAAAAGTGCCGGCAGCCTCGAGGGTTGGGTAAAACGTGTGATGGTAAACAATGTGTTGATGCAACTGCGGAAGACGAAAAAAGAGTTTGCTTTTGACGATATGGATACTGTTGTTGATGATAGCCCTGAAGGACTTGAAGATACTCCGCTTACCGATGAAGAACAAATCAGGAGTGAGGACATTCCCCGGGAAGTATTGTTGGAAATTATGCATTCACTTCCCTCAGGATATAGCAGGGTGTTGAACATGTATGTGATCGATAAATACAAACACCGCGAGATTGCAAAGATTTTGAACATCAGCGAAGGAACCTCTAAGTCACAACTCAACAGGGCAAGGAAATTAATGAAACAGAGGTTGCTTGAGTTTGTGCTTGATAAAAAAGAAGTGCAGGAAAGGTCTTGATAAAATATTTATAGACTCACGCCTGGAGGAGTTTTGGGGAGCTTCAGCGTAGCGAAAGATTATTTCTGCGATTTTTACGGAAGATCAATTAAAATTGGATGACAAAAGAAGATAAATATATGGATGAAATGCTCGAAAGGCTCAATGACTATAAACCGTCTGTTGAGCCCGACTGGGATGTATTTTATCGAAAGAATAAGAAAAATATTTCTGTTAAGAAAAGTAAGGGCGTCGTTTCTAAAACTGTTGTCCGCCTTACATTACTGGTGATTGCGATAGCAGCAGTGTTCACAGGTGGGTACTTCTACATGCAATCAACATCAACGACTGAAGACATTAACGTGGAAGATAAAACTGAAATGCCCCTCATTGAAAATGAAATAAACAATGATTTGCAAATAGTAAATCCGGCAACAACAGTGCCTGATCAGCATATTGAAATTGTCCCACAAAGCACATTGCCTATTGATAATTCCAATGCAGGTGGCATCGAAACAATTTCCAACAATCCTGGTAAAGTGCTTGAGCAATCTCAATTACCCGCCAACAATACAGACAATGGGCAAACAATAATTATAGAGCCGATTAAAACAAATGCCCCGGTTAAAAAAGATACCATGACCGAAGAACCGGTGATAATCAAAAAAATTGTTATTATTAAAGATACTATTCGAGTAACTCAGCCTATTAAAAAGGAAAAATTGCCATAAAGGCCATCAACTGACAGAATATAGATTAATTTTGTTTGGATACTTTAAAAGTAAAAAAACAAGGTGGATAAACTTGGATCACTCATTACACTCATCTTTTTTTCGATATTAAGCTTGCCATCGTTTGCTGGTGTAAGCTCGGTAGATAAGCTTGCGCTCAGGCCTGAAAATACTGAAACCAGGTTCAGGGCCGATACCATTTTTCAGATCGACACTGTTTATCAATACGAAATAATTTACGATACCCTTTATTATTTCGATTCTATTCCACAAAGCGATACGCTGATGTTACACGAAACAATCATCGAAAATACTGATAGTACAGTAATTGTTAACGCGCTTGTAAATTTTAAAATCATCGAAAGTAAACGTGTATTCACCAGCAATAACCAGGAAATTCTTAACAACAGCCTCCGGGACTTTGGAGATGATGCCCGGGCAAAGCAGGACGAAGGTACCATCGAATTAAATGCTTTGGATGCGGCCGGCGAAAACACTGATGGTTCCTCCAAGGTTCAGGTAAGTAAGGATGTTCCGCTTGAAACAAGTGCAATATTTACGCGACTGGCACGGGATACAATTTACAGGTGGGATACGATTGTAAACTACGAAGCAAGGTTTGATACCATAGTTTTCGAAAGCCAAACCCGTTCCGATACATCAATTTCTAATTTCACTGAATACGAAAAATATGGCCGCACTGTGTTGGCAAAGGAAGTGGTGAATGTAAAAGTTGTGCAAAAGGAAAATTTGTTTGTCGAAAAACCACAGCAGAATACAAGTCCAGGGCAAGGGAGCAGTCCCGGTAGAAGCGAAAACAAGAATTATCATAGTACAGCCATTTCAAATAGCAAGCGTTTTAAACGCGATATGAAACATGCTTCGCGCTCATATCAAAACGATAAAAGTGCAAATTATACGACCTATCTTAAACTGGGTGCCGGATTTTTTAATCCTGAAATAAACTTTAGTGCCGAAAATGAAGATGCTGAAAGTACCGTTAAAAGCCTGAACGAAAACACCCAAAGCGAAGCATCGTATGCTGTCTCATTAAGTTACAGTTATTTTAGGAATAAATGGGGCTTCGAAACCGGGTTGGGATTGAGTAAGCAAAACTATAACTGTGGGCATCAATTTCAAGTGGAGGAAATTGATACCTCTTTTTATTGGGAATATTATGAAAAAGAGGACTTCCTGTACGACACTACCTGGTACATCAATATTGATACACTGTTGCAAACCGGCGATACTTTGTTTGTTCCAAACGTCGATTCAACAATGATTTGGGTAAACGATTCAATTTACCAGGAGAAATATGATACTTCGTATTCGACCCACAATGGACGATCAAACTTTTCATTTTCCTATCTCGAAATCCCCATAATTGGGAAATACTCACTCATCGAGAAAAAGGTATTCCTGAGATTGGCAGTGGGTGTTATCCCAACATTTTTAATTGCAAAATCTGGCAGCATTGCAATATCAGAGGCAAATGGATTGATAGAAGTTAACGACATAACTTTCGACTATGGCTTTAGTCTTTCGGCCTATGGATCCTTTGTTTTGGGATACAACTTCACGAATAGTTGGGCGCTTTATGTGGAGCCCTTCATCAAACAAAATTTGTTTTCGGCCATGCGAAACGATGACTTTTTAATAAAAACCAACGCATGGGGAATTCAGATTGGGATTACTTATCGACTATTTTCATTTAGCAATTAACCATTAACGATTCACTATTCACTATTCACAATTCACAATTCACTATTCACAATTCACTATTCACTATTCACTATTCACTATTCACTATTCACACCTGCACATGATGTTTAAAATGATAATGCCCATATTGTTTGCACTGTTTTCCCTACTTTACTTCAGCACCACTGCCCAAACATTCAACATTGATGGCTATGTATTATTGGAAAAAAACTTGCAGGCTGTCGAGAACCAGGTAGTAGAAATTTATGATGAGCATGGCGAGATGCTTGGCTGGTTTTTTACAAATGGCCGTGGATTGTATTCCGGGGATTTTGATACTTTTCCGGATTCAACATCTTATGTAGTGGTTGAATTGTGGAGGATCTGTAATGATACCCCGATTTTTTATAGCCAGCAAATCGAGTTGAATCAACTATATCTTACAGCCAGTTTTATGGTGTGCAAAGACCAGGAATGCCATGCACAATTTAATGTTGAGCAATCCCAACTTGATGAATTGGAATTTCAATTTACCGATGTCTCGCAAGGAGATATTACAAACTGGCACTGGGATTTTGGTGATGGGAATTTTTCGACTCTGCAAAACCCGGTGCATGTTTATCAGCAGGAATCGCACTACCAGGTTAAACTTACGGTTTCAGGAATAAATTGTAACGATCAGCGGCACAGGGGTGTTTTTGCCTTTTACCGCGATTGCCTGTCAAAATTTTCCTGGGAGCAGATCAATCAGGAAGAAGAAATGATTGTTCATTTTATGGATGAATCAATAGGAGCTGCCATTACCTGGAACTGGGATTTTGGTGATGGAGCTATATCCGACGAACAAAATCCAACGCATCAGTTTAATTCACCCGGTGAATACGAAATTGAGCTTACTATTTTCCAGCCGGGATGCTGGAGTTCCACCAGGAATTTCATTCGTGTAAATCCCTTGCCTCAATGTTATGCTCATTTTGTTGGCAAGCAGATTGTTTCAGAAAATTACGAAATGGCATTTACTGACATCTCAATCAGTGATTCAATTACATCGTGGTTTTGGAATTTTGGTGATGGCTATGAAAGTAACAAACAAAATCCTGTCCATATTTATGAAGAGCCGGGCAATTATGATGTATCACTAACCATTAATAATAGCAATTGTGCTGATACTTTTAGTCGTATGATGAAAGTTGTGGGCAGTGAAGATTGTACGGCCAACTTTGAAATCACTCAAGTCGATCCCTCAATCCCTGAACTTGTTTTCGAAAATCTTTCCCCTGCAGATAGCCTGCTCTATTTTTGGGATTTTGGTGATGGAGTGTTATCAAATGAGTTTTCGCCATCACATCTCTATGATGATTTTGGTAATTACAATGTGAGCCTTAAAATATTGGGATATGGATGTGCCGATTCCATAGCACAGCTTATCGAACTGCTTGAACCATTGTATTGCAAGGCAGAATTTGATTTTGAGCAAAGTTTCCCGCAAAGCAAGACAGTCAGTTTTATCAACCAATCAATGGGCAATGAAATTTCTTCTGTTTGGGATTTTGGTGATGGCAACTCCTCTACACAGCCTGACCCACAGCATGAATATCAGGTGGCCGGCCAGTACCAGGTGCAATTGATGATCACTACCTCCGATCAATGCACTGATTCAGTGACTCAACTTATCGAAATTTTACCACCTTTAACAATCTTGGGAAATGTTTGGGCAGGCGAGGGCCTTTTGGGTTTTGGAAGTGTTCTATTATATAAAGGTGTAGTTGGGTCGGAAATTGAATTGTACAGTCAGGCCGAATTATCGGATGGTTCATTTGTTTTTGCGGAGTTAACACCCGGAATTTATTTTCTGCAGGCCATCCCATTGTTTGATTTCCCATTTCCAACCATACCCAATTATCTCCCTACTTACTTGCAGCAAATCACAAAATGGCAGGAGGCCCTTCAAATAAATACGGATAACATCCCAGATGTTATCCATTTGCAACTACTGCAGTACAACGAATTTTTTGATGGAAAGGCCTCACTGAAAGGCAGCGTTATCCAGGAACAGAAAAATATCGATATCCCTCTGATTATTTACCTTACTGATGATACAGATCAAATCAGGGATTTTAGATTAGTTGAAGAGGACAATACATTTGAATTTCTCAATATCCCTTATGGTTATTACAAAGTTTATCCCGAAAAAGTCGGTAAGTCGGGGCAGCCCTTTTCACTTGAATTGAATGAAGACTACCCAGAAATGGACAACCTTATCTTTATCGAAAATCCCGAGCTTATCTATCCTGATCTCACTGGAATTGATGAATTATCAAATTATTTCTTGACTATAAGTCCTAACCCTGCCAGCAACAGGATTAGTGTTTCGTTTTCTGAAAGGCTGCTTGACAGCAATTTAAAACTTATGATTTATGGCCAAAATGGCTTATCGTCGGCAGTACCAGTCAAGAACATGTGTCATGCAGATTTTGATATTAGCGATTTGCCACAAGGCGTTTATGTATTGGAGTTGATGAACTTAAATGTCAAAATTCACCGTAAATTAATTATCTGCCATTAATATTCGATTATTAATGCAACCATTAGCTCATTTTGCATCTTATCAATGAAATATGAATTTATTAATGATAACTAAAACTAAAACTAAAAAGAACTAATTATGAAAAAAGGATTTCTACACTTAATGCTTGTAACCTTGTTTTTTATAGGAGTACAACAATTGCATGCCTACGATTTCACACTCAGTGGTCAGGTTTTGCAAAATGAAGCCCAAATTCCGGCAGCCAATGTGATGGTAAAATTACATATCCAGGAGGCATGGATCATGGAAGTTACCCAGACCGATGACAATGGTGATTATGCGATTACCGTTGAGATTGAAGAAGGCGACAGTATTTTCACCTATAGTGCCAGGGTTTTTGACAACTGCCTCGGTGAGTGTATTGATAAGACCGGTGAAGTTGTACCGGAAGGAGCAGTTGAGGATTTTTTAATTTGTGAAGGTTACGTACCCGGTTGTGAAGCAGCTTTCGATTTCTGGCCGACCTTTCAAAACCCAATGAATGTTCATTTTATCGATCAGTCCGACTTCCAGCCCGGCACATGGTACTGGGAATTTGGTGACGGCGGAACTTCTGAAGAAAAAAATCCTTTCCACGAATATG
>CAZBDF010000262.1:0-6838 GCA_964490385.1 uncultured Lentimicrobiaceae bacterium
AAGGGTTTTGAAGAAAAGTATCCCGGGATAGAGTTTAAATAGTGTGATGAGCTGATGAGCTGATGACGGATGACAGATGTTAGGTTACAGATGTTGGGCATGAAAGTGTATAATTACCGACTACCGATCACCCATCACCAATCACCATTCACCATTTACCGATCACCCATCACCAATCACCATTCACCATTTACCGATCACCCATCACCCATCACCAATCACCATTTACCGATTACCATTTACCGATTACCATTTACCGATTACCATTTACCGATTACCAATTACCGATCACCGATTACCAACTACCGATCACCGATTACCGATTACCTCCCCTCCCCCCTATTGAGATTTATTCCAAATTTTACCTTGATGCAGTCACACGACATACTATGTCTATTTTTGCCGCTCGTCTAAAAAATTGAGATGCATAAAAACTAACAGAACAAATTATGGGATTATTCAGCAGTATCAGAGGAGAGTTTATCGACATTATTGAATGGCTCGACGACTCCAACAACACCATTGTTTACCGATTTGAAAGGCACGACAACGAAATTAAGAACGATGCCAAACTGGTGGTTCGCGAAGGACAGGTAGCAGTATTTATTAACGAAGGTAAACTGGCTGATATTTTTACACCCGGAACCTACACACTCTCAACTCAAAACCTTCCGATCCTCTCTACACTCAAAGGATGGAAATATGGATTCGACAGCCCGTTTAAAGCCGAAGTTTATTTTGTAAGCACGCGCAAATTTACTGATCAGAAGTGGGGAACTAAAAATCCGATTACACTTTCTGATGATCGTTTTGGAATGATTGAGATACGCGCCTTTGGCACCTACGTAATGCGCATTAACGAGGCCGACAAATTCATTAAGGAGATTGTAGGCACTGACGGGCATTTTACCACCGAAGAAATATCGGCACAACTTCGTAGCCTGGTCGTAACAAGGTTTACCGATGCCATTGGTGAATCGGGGATTACCGTAGAAAAGTTTGCTGCCAACACCAACGAGTTATCGGAACTCTCCAAAGACATCATGCAAAAGGAGTTTAACGTTTATGGTATCGAACTCAACAAGTTCCTGATCGAAAACATTTCGATGCCCGAAGAGGTAAAAAAGGAAATTTTTGAGCTAAGCAGGCTCGAGAAGATTGACCTGAATAAACTGGCAAAAATGAAAGCCGCCAAAGCAATGGAAGTAGCTGCCGGAAACGAAAGCGGAACTGCTGGTGCCGGCATGGGCATGGGCATGGGTTTTGCTATGGCCAACCAGATGGGACAATCATTTACACAACAACCACAACAGCAAGCACCACAGCAACAGGTGCCACAAGCTCCACCGCCGCCGCCACCAATTCCTCCTGCATTAACATTTCATGCAGTGATAAACGGTCAACAGGCAGGTCCATACGACATGAATACCCTGCAGCAACTGGTGAGCCAGAATCAAGTGACCAAAGAAACCCTGGTTTGGCGCCAGGGCATGGCCAACTGGATTGCTGTGGCACAAGTACCTGAATTAAATAATTTATTCGGAGCAGTTCCCCCTCCATTACCACCTCAATAATCAATCAAGCAATGGATACTACAGAAAACACCATAAAACAAGAAGCAGTGGATACTTTTGGATGCATTAACTGTGGCGCGGATTTAAAATTCAAGCCTGGCACAACCCACTTGAACTGCGAATACTGCGGTGCTGCCAACGAAATTCCAGTTATCGATATAGAGATCGAGGAGCTGGATTTTCACGAATACCTGAAAAAAAATAAATCAGGTACCGAGACGGTTGAAGTTACACTGGTAAAGTGCGAAAGTTGCGGATCGGAATCTACCCTGGAGCCCAACATCAGCTCATCATCCTGTCCTTTTTGCACCACCCCTTTGATAGCAAGTGCTGCAAAATCAGTCAGCGTTATTCAGCCAAAGAGTATTCTCCCCTTTAAAATAGAGAAACAAGAAGCCATTTCCTTGTTTAAAAAGTGGATAAAGAAATTGTGGTTTGCACCCAATGCACTCAAAAAAGCAGTTTTGTCGCTCGAACATTTCAAAGGGATTTATCTTCCATTCTGGACCTACGATGCACATTCGGAAACACAATATATTGGCCAGCGCGGCGAAGACTATTATGTTACCGAAAACTATTCTGCCGAGGAAGATGGCAAGACGGTAACAAAATCGCGTCAAGTGCAAAAAACCCGCTGGCATCATGCATCAGGCAGTATTCAAAAAGCGTTTGATGATGTTTTGGTACCGGCCACCGAATCTTTGCCTAAAAAGAAATTGCAGGAACTCGAACCCTGGGACCTTGAAAATCTCGTACCCTTCGACCCCAAATACTTAAGTGGCTTTATCACCGAAAAATATCAGGTTGACCTGGAGGGTGGCTATGGCAAGGCTGAAATTATCATGAAGGAATTGATCGAGCGATCTGTTAGGGAGCATATTGGTGGCGACAGGCAAAAAATCTTTAGTTCGAAAACCAATTTCGCCAATATCACCTTCAAGCATATTTTACTGCCCGTGTACGCCAGCGCGTACAAATTTCAGGGCAAAGTATATCGCTTTATGGTGAATGCACGAACCGGTGAAGTACAAGGCGAACGCCCATGGAGCAAGTTAAAGATCGCGTTAACGGCTATCGGGGTAATCGTTCTTGCTGCTGCAATTTATTTTGTTTACAAGAGTATGTCCAATGCTTAATTGAATTTGAGATATCGAACAAGATTTTTGAAATTTTGTAAAATTTGGATTTTGGATTTTGGATTTTGAACTTACGACCCTACTCGTCCAAACCCGGGCGGATAAATGCACGGGCATCAGGAAACAAGCCCTCAGCCTGTGCCAATATTTCAGTAAGTTGCGCGGTAAGTTTATCAATGATGTCCTTTTTGTCCTTGAAAAACCGCGTCAACACTTTCAAGGCAAGCAGCGAATCGTCTATG
The DNA here is from genome assembly GCA_964490385.1 of uncultured Lentimicrobiaceae bacterium. GTDB lineage: Bacteria > Bacteroidota > Bacteroidia > Bacteroidales > 4484-276 > 4484-276. The sequence continues at coordinate 2,953 of CAZBDF010000262.1, forward strand.
GCTATTAACATCACCTTGGCTGTGCCATTCATATCATAAGCTTCAAATTCATCTTCTTCCTGCTCAAAATATCCGCTCATTGCCCTTCTTAATTTTACCGGAACAAAAAAGTGGTAGCGCATGATCACCTCGAAAGCTTCCATTAATTCGTCAGTATCACCGATTGCAACATATTTGGTAAAATTCTCTTCAACCTCCTTATATTGTGCTTCAATCCAAACATTAGAATCGTCCATAAATTTATCAACCAGAACTGTCAGCGGATGTCTTTCGGCTTTATTTTGTGGCGAAAAGAAATCCTTGCGCGGGTCTTCGTAATCATCAGGGTCAACATCAAAATCCATGTCAAAAATACTGTCATCCATAGGTACATTGTCACCTTCTTCCGAGTCATCATCTTCATCATCAAAATCAAATGCTGCCATGAGTTCATCATCCGAAACGTCCTCAGCATCAAGCTCACCTTCAGCCTTATTTGCTCTCTTCTCAGCTAACAAGCGAAACTCTTTCTCCATTGAAAAGGTTCTGCATACATCTGTAAAATCGCAGTGCTCGCACCAGCGGTCGCAATAGTTATATACTCCGGGAATGAAGCCTTCGTCATCGGTATTGGTTCGTTTTGGATTATCCATGCCAAATAGTTTCTCCTGGTTTTTTCTCACTTTTTCGTTAAACTTCTCCAAACTATCATCATCAAGCTCCCCTAACTCCATAATATCGTCACCCAAGTCCTCACTCAATCTTTTGCACTCTTCGCAATATCCCGGAAAGGCACATTCCTCAGGTAATTCATTACAGAATTCTATGTGGGACATACCTCCATCCATTAAAGCAAATTCATTTTTCCACTCCACGCATAAAGCCTTATAAAGCATTCTTGCAGGTACGCCCACTGGGTATTCTGGATGAAAATTATAAGCCTGCAAAAGTTTCTCCATACTATCAACCAACACTTCGACCTGGTTTTCGTTAAGCTTTTCTTCGAGCGGTAACATCGAGATTGGAATACCAACAATCTCCCCTAATTTTTCGGTGGGGCCATGAAGGTATCTTTCAACCTGCTCGATGTGATCAAGAAATGATTGCTCATCATCTACCACCTTTGTATCGTCTGAAAAATCAGATTTTGGCGCAGCTTTAGCAGCCAACTTCATGTCTTCAATTAATTGCTTGATGTATTTGTCCATTTTCCTCAATTACTCCTGGCCTTTTTAAAAATTATGTTTTCCCAGGCTTTAAAAAAGTATTTCAGATCAGTGCGTAAAGGATGCTTTTCGTATTCATTCAAATACCTCAACTCAGATTCAATAATTTCAGGAAGGGTTTTGGGCATATCCGCATAAAATGGCGGAATTAATCCTGGTTTATGCTTAACCCGTTTTTCTTTCAATTCATCGCTGTACAATTCAAAATAATGCCTGCTCAGTGGCCTAACGCCGACAATTTTCATCTCACCTTTTAAAACATTAATGAACATAGGAACTTCATCGAGCCATACCTTACGCATGATCTTTCCTAGGGTAGAAATGCGGAAGTCATCTTTGAACTTCCCCCCCTCCTGAAGGTTATTCTTTTCGTAAACATAATCCTGCAAATACTCTGAATAAGGGTGCATGGTACGCATTTTATAAACTCCAAACACCCTTCCATCCTTTCCTACCCGCCTCAATTTCACAAGGGGTCCATAAGTAGGGTTCTCAGGAAAAAGCGGTTCCTTTATTTTTCTAGCCACAAAATACAATTGATTTCCAATCTGCTGTTCATCAACAATAGCAAAACCACATGAATACAACCTACCCAATGTTTCTGCCCGCGACAGTAACCTGCTCCTGCCTTTGGTAACTCCAAAATAGATTTTCTTCAAGCCGGGTACTTTTGGAAATACCCGTTTAAAAATAAAATCGATGGAATACACAGTATAATTCAAAGGAGTAATATATTTTTTAAGAATTCTCGTTTTTCGTTGAGATGATGTTTCAGCCTTACCAATGAAAATTCCATTTTCGTTTAATCTCTTGTTCACAGCCTCAAAAAACTTATTCACATGCTGGATATCATTAACTCTTTGCAAGTTAATCAGGCAATCGTACTTACTTTGTGATAATGCGAGTATATTAAACCTTGATGAAGTAGAAACTACATTTTTCAAGCCAATATCTGGAGTAGCAAACTGGAGGATAAATTGGTAAACTTCCTCACCATATTCGCTTTTAATCAACTCCATTAACTGTAAAGGCATTTCGTGATGGCCATTATACTGATGTTTTTCAACCGTTTCTGCAACATGTAGAGGCACTATTGACAGGTCACGTTTATTGCCCTCAATAAGCAAGCGATCGATGCTATCAGGTGAATCAATATTGGTGGCCCGAAGAATTGAATTGGAAATTAATACCATGATAACCTCAAACACCGTGGCCAGGATTATTGTACCGAACACAATTAACCTGGAATAGCCAAACAGACTGTAAAAATAAATCAAGGTAGTTACGATAGCTGTAACCGTGGCATTACTAATTAAAATTGAGACAAGCGAACCTTTAAGTTTATATTGTGTCTTGAAACTATATTTTCCTGTAACAAGTGAAGTTACTAACCAAAATGCCAGAAAAACTAAAAAGGATTCAAAATAAAAGGGCAACACCGTTGCTCTTGTAGCAGGCTTGATCCAAGCCATCAATAAGAAAGCCAGAAGAACAAGTATAAGATCTAAAATAATAAATAATATCCTCCGCCTCATATGATTGCCTTTAGGTAACGAAAGTAATAATTAACCCTATCCAAATAGAAAAACATCTATATCTTTTTTATTAAGGACAACATATTGTAGCCCAATTCTGCAATTAAATAAATCCACCGGTTGTTTATCCGCGTATATCTGCCATAATTTACCTGGCACCCTCCAAACTTCATTTTAAACTCCCTAACCCCATATTCTTTATCGGGAATACCAACGCCCATAAAATCGAATTGCTGAATACTATTTTTTGAGGCAAATTCGATGGCAGCCCATGTAGCCATCACGCTTGGATACACTCCCCTATGCTTGTATTCATGGTCAAGCCCGCAAACATACCACTCAAACAAAGTACCGTCCTGCATAAAAGGACATAATATCCCGCCAATGATCCTATTTTCAAATTCTACAAGGAAATACCTTGCATTGGTTTGATTCTCATCCACATCTTTGGTACTGTTGTAAAATGACTTGAAAAACGACCAATCAGGGAGTGGCTTTTTTACCTTTTTTCTGTATAATTCAAATAAGATATCATAAAAAGTCCGCACCTGGGTTTCATCAAGAGCTTCAATGATTTTCACCCCATTTGCAAATGATTTTCTGACCTGCCGCTTCCTACTTGCCGAAACACCTGACCAGACTGCATTTGCATCGGTAGTATCGATTAAGAGGTTTAATCGTGGATTCCATCTAAAGTCGTATTTACGCAATACCTCATCGTAACCCGACATATCATAAGAAGCCCTGATTTGAATAAATATCGATTTTGGCTTCACCTCCCCTATCAAAGCATCTAACAACAATTCCGCAATCTGTGTTTTCCGTTTATGGTTTTCGCTGATCAAAGGGCCTCCATAAATAACAGCCCTTGAAGAAAATTTCCCTTTCAAGCCTGCGGATTCCACAATGATAACTGCAAGCACAAGCCCTTGTATTTCACCATTGACATCAAAGCAACAAACAAGCACAGGTTCCATATTCCGGGTTTGCTCAAACACTTCATACAAGAAATGAGATTGAAGCACAGAACCATAGGGATGATCCTTGACATATTTATCCCATGCGGGGATTGAGATATCTTCTTTGTTAGATGTTACTTTGAATTTCAAGTTATTTGCGTTTGGCATTTACAGAGAAAGAGAGACG
>CAZBDF010000263.1:0-6836 GCA_964490385.1 uncultured Lentimicrobiaceae bacterium
GTATTTTCTGTTCCAGTATATTTTTAGGAGGTAAATCTGTCCAGTATTCTGCAACCATAATTCTATTCTGGCTATATTCAATAAGTTCTGATAGCTCATTCAATAAATGTTGCTCACTATTTTTTGATATATCTATGTTCATTTTATGTTCCTGGGTGATATAGTTCGTACTCTAAATCATTCACAGCCTCGAGGTATTTAGCTTTACTTCCAAATTGATTCATTATTTCCATTGGAGAACCAAAATCTGTAAGTGGTTTAACTTTCAAAATATCCATACTTTCAATATTGGTAACGCCTTCATCTGCATATTTGTCTAGCAGACTTTCTATAACCTTTCGGGCTTCGTTTCCATATTTTGTAAAGTAATCACGTTTTTTTACATTATTCGCTCTTTATATGTGCGTTGGAAAGATTTTGCTCTTTTGCAAAGTTTAGATTGTGTGTTGGCTTGTGAGACTTTGCAAATGTGCCAAATATGGGCTGGTAGAGAAATTTTAAAAAATGCGAAGCAAAGGCTTTTTCTTTCTTGTCAATTTCCCTTTCTTGTGTTTTACTTCTCATATTCTAATTTTCCAGTCTGCTTGAATTATGCTCAGGCTCTTTTTGGTAAGCCGCACAACTTGCAACTATCCCCCACCCTATCTCAAAATATTCCGCTCATAAAGTACATCCTTCACTTCATTAAAAGTCATTGGTTTGGACAGGATGGTCTGGTCTTCGAAAAGGAGGTACATAGTTGGGGTGGCAAAAATATCGTAGGCCTGCACAACTTCGCCCTGCCACTTTTTCATATCACCAATGTTTATAAAATCCAACTTGTTGTCTTTGATAAAGGTATCCAGATCTTCTTTATTATCATCCAGCGAAACGGCTACAATCTCAAGTTTGTCTTTGTTGTTGGGTAAATAGAGTTGCGAAAGTTGCGGAACAATGGTGGTACAATGGGGGCACCATGTGGCCCAGAAAACAAGCAATGTATATTCCGATTCTATTTCCGACAGTTTTATCTCATTGCCCTTCATGTCAGTTGCAGTAAAATCGGGGGCTTTTTTACCAACAGCAAACTTCTTCAGGCTTTCAACTTTCTTTTCCAGCTCGGCCTTTCGTTCGGTATTAACACATGTTTCATCAAGGTAGATGTTATCGGCAATATAGGTGATCACCTTCTCAAAACCGTAACTCTCGAAACCGCCAATCAGGTAATCCATCGCATATTCATAAATAAGCGGGTTCTCTTTGGTAGCATTCATCATCACGGTAACCGCCTTGATAAATTCAAGTTCCAACTGCTCCTTTGGCATTCGGTTGTTTTGGTACAACGAAAGGTACTGTATCAGTTTACCCGAAATTATATTGGTACGCAGCAATGAAGTATCAGTAAAGTTTATGTTATCGAAAAAATGCACACGCATATAATTGATGCGGGCCATTTCAGTTAGGGAGATTGGTGGATAGGGTGTAAAATCAGCCTTTACGATTCGTGCAACAAACATTCCCTCGTTATCGGCTGCAAGCTTATTCACAAACGCTTCAAAACCTGATCGTAACCCTTCAACTTTAGAATAAACATCCTCATAAAATGGATCATCCTTGGGGTAATAGGCGACAAGCGGATCGAGCATTTCGTTCTTGTATTCAGTAAGGTTCCGATTGTTTAGGTATTCGAAATAAAGCTGGTTTTCGCGCGATTGTGTAAAAACCAGGCTGTCAATCATAAATTCCAATTCGGTGTGGAAGGCAATATTTTCGTAATTGTAAATGATGTCCATGAATTGGTTTTGGCCAAAGCGTAAACGATACATGCCGCTTTCAAGGTTGGAAGGAAACTGATATTCGAAAGCGCCTGAGGTATTGAGTGCCACTGAATCAATAGGTTTTTCTTCGTTGCCATAAAATGGGGAAATGGATATTTTGCCATTTTCAAGTCCATTTATCCGTCCCTTGAGTGTATAATTTTGGGAATTGGCAAGCAAAGGAAGAAGCAAAAAAAGTATGATAATCTTTTTCATTTCTGTGATATAAATTTGGGATTTGATTTAAACGAACAATTATAACGAAAATTTTTCAGACAACAAGGAGCAAAGCTATTTTGGGGTGTAAGACAAATTGCATTCTTACTCAAAACAATTAGAACTTTAGTATGTTTTGACTCCAGAGGAGCCGAATATTGGTGGAAGATATTGCCCTTTTAGAAAAGGGCGCCACTTAGTGGCGCGATAGATTTTCTCTTTGATAATGAAACATTCTCCCAGTGGGACAGGCTGCACCTCTGGCGCGGTTTTACCCGATTGTCTGTGATATTTACCAACATTAAAACTCAATCGTTCCTGCCTGGTTCATCTTGATAAAATAGGACTCACCCGGATAAAGACTATCAAGGCTGTGTATGGATTTTGCAGGCCAGTTAATCTTTATTCCGGTGGGCTGGGTAATAATTTCCCAACTGCCTACTGGCTGAATATTTAACGCTTCAACCGAAATTGGCGAACTTGAAATTACCGGGATCAGGTTCCAACCTTGCTGAAGAATGAGATTCCGGTTATACTCCGGGTTTCCGGGAAACTCCAGGTATTGGTTTTCGGATAATTTTATTTGATACCCTGTATGTGAATCCCAGGAATTCAGCGTATTATTTGGGTTTTGTGGTTGGAAATAATCCGGCCCATGTTGTATCATTTCAATGTCATCGAGTATATCACCAAAAATGCTCTCCATGTTTGAATTTTGTGGGATAAGGTATGAGGATAAGCTGTTCCATCCGGCATGAAGAAAGATTTCCTGTTCGTAATTTTCTGCCAATATCTGCACTACTGCCAGGTCGTCAAAGTAAAAGCCATCTTTATTTATTCTTGAGTCGCTGTTTAGCGTAAATTTAATAAGTATCTTTTCTCCACAAAACTCGCTCAGGTCGATGGTTTCTTCAACCCAATCATCCTGTCTGCAACAATACACAGGTACTGCATCGTCATCCAGAACAAAATCTGTTTTGGTGTATTTTCCCGGCATGGCTTTCCACCCGGCTCCAAAGTTAGAAGACACCCTACAGCTTGCATAATCATTTCCTCCATCAAGACGCCATTTTGTATAAAATTTCAGGCTGGCAGCTGCTGCGTTGCTAAGATCGATGGTATCAGTTAGCCGCACTTCTGAATAGCCTGAGTTGGGATAATAGCCTTCTGGGGAATCGGTGATACTGGCAGGGGCAGAATGAAATGTGTAGATATTGATACCCCAGTTATCACTTTCCCAATGTTCCATTGAACCACAACTATCCGAAAACAAATTTACGCCGGGGCCATATTCTTTTTGAATTGTATCAGTAAGCTTAAAATTCCCACTCTCAACTCTGATGATGTACTTTAATGTTTCGCCGGGGGCAATGCCAGACCTTAAACTATAAGCAATCGAATCGGTTTTTACTTGCATAGTATCCAAAGAACCAATGACTAATGCTTCGCCAATCGAATTAAAATGATCACCCATTCCTTGTATGCTAACAGTAAGCTCAGAACTTATAAGACCAATCTGCTGCAGGCTAAATTGAAGGTATCCCGTTGATTTGGAAAGATTAAAAGGGTTGTTATCATTTAAGAGAACGTACTCGCCAGCCAGCCTGGCTGCCTCCAGGTTTTGATGCAGGCTTTCGATGCATTGAGGGATAATCCGCTCTATCTCAGGCCAAAAACCATCTTGCTCGCCACCTAATTCCGGTGTAAATGATATGCACTTTGGTTTCTCGCTATTATCGCCATACATCCAGTCGTTGACATCGCCATTAACCAAATAAATAAGTGAACCGACATTACCATACCGATAGTGGTTTTTTGCTGTAAAAATTTTGCAGTAAGTCTGAAAAAGATCATGGTCAGGCGCATACAAATAGGAAACATAACCCCAGGGATGTAAAAATAAATTGCCCCAAGAATGGTAATTCAAGGCAATGCCAAATTCATGTTGCTCAGAAAATGACTTAACAAGCTGTGCTTCCGACTCAGAAAAAGCCTCAGGGCCACGGTAAGTTGAACTAATAGGGTTTGGTGAAGACCCATAATCATCGTGGCCCCATTCGTAACCAAAATTTCGATTATTATCAACTCCGTATATGCCCGTCTCGACCAACCTCCTGTTTTTTCGCCACATGCCCCCACCCTCCGGGCTAATGCTTTCATTGTAAAGATAACCATCAGGATTAATGCAGGGAATAAAATACATTTCAGTCTGATCTACAAGCGCTTTTATTTCATCATCTGTTTCGTAATTCTCAAGCAAATAGTACATGTAAAATAACATTTGCTGCATGGATCCGGGTTCGCGTGCATGAATGAGGGCAGTGTATAAAACTTCAGGTTCTGTTTCGTTTAATTGTGGATTGTCTGAGATTTTTGTCCAGTATAATGGTCGCCCTTCCGCAGTAGTTCCTCCTTCAATTGTATCAATGGGCAATATCAGGTTAGGGTAATTTTCGGCCATAAAATCGAGGTGGGCCAACATTTCGGAATAGGTGCAAAACCCACCCATCGTACCCAGCGAGAAACCATCCGGAATATTAAAATCCTTAGATTCGCGGACAGCATTTAAAATTTCATCAATGTTTTTCCCTTCATTCCTGTCCTTATAGTAGCGTTCCATGTCATCAATGGAAATCTCATATTTTAAATCGAGGCCTTTAAGGATTTCCATTTCGCCAGGGTTGAGGCACAATATGCTGTAACCGGCATCGGAGATATAGTCGATCGAAAAACCAGCCATGGCAAGTTGTTCAAGCGCAAAATCTGAATTTTGCACCTTAACCTGTTTGTAAACTGGATTTTGCGTGAATGCATACCAATAGAGACACCACAAAATTATGATGAGAATTGTTTGTTTCATTACATATTTGATCTTCGGACAAGTAGCAGAATTAATACAAAGTTAATCATTCTGTTAGTTGTGAGGGGAAATATTTAGAGCTTGCGGCTAATGTGGCAAGGGAAAAACTATTGTATTGCTATCCGTTTCTAACGTCAATCAACTTTGCAACAATACTAATAGCAATCTCGTCAGGAGTTTGGGCATTGAATTTAACGCCAATGGGCATATCAACTTTCTCAATTTCCTCGTTGGTCAGGATAATATTTTCGAGGTAATGTTTTTTGGCATGGGCCACCTTTTTTTTGCTTCCAATCATACCAATGTAGCGATGTGGCTTTTTTGCACAAATGGCTGTTAGTTCCTGATCGAACTCATGTTTTGGGGTGGTAATTACAAAATATGTATTCTCGTCGGATTCAAAATTGTTGATAGCAGTTATGTAATCTTCATTGATTATTTGGTGGCCCTGACCGGAAAAGCTGCTTAAAAATTCTTCACGGGGATCGATAAGTATTATCGAAAAACCCAGTTGCTTGGCAAAATTAGCCACTGCCGAACCAACATGGCCAACACCAAGAATCACTACTTTTTGCGATGGACTGATAGGCTCAATGTAAATATCCACAGTTCCGCCACAGTGCATTTCAACATCGTCTTCAAGGTTGAGTGAAATAAATTTTGGGCTAGCCTGCTTGCACGTTTCAAGGGCTAATTCGATAATCCTTCGCTCAACTGAGCCACCACCAACAGTACCAACTATTTTTCCATCTTCACTAACAATCATTTTCGATCCTGCCTTTCGAGGCGTTGAACCGGTAGTTGCGGTGATAATACATAGTGCGGCATTTTTGCCCAATCGTTTTATTTCTTCTACTTTTGCATAAATATCAGCCATTATAAAGGAGTGTTAATTTGAAATTCAAGACCAACAAAATTAGTGATATTCGGGGACATTACCTTGATGAGCTTAAGAAATTGTACCCTGATCGTGAAGCAGGCAATTTTTTGGATATGATTTTTGAGGAGTATTTCGCCTTTTCAAGAATTGACCGCCAGTTAAATCCCGACCATCGCCTCAGCGAATCAGAACTTTTAAAAGTTCATTTTGCTATAAAGAAATTAAAAAGTTTTATTCCCATTCAATATATTTTTGGAAAAGCTCATTTTTATGGATTAGAATTATTTGTCGATGAAAACGTATTAATCCCCCGCCCCGAAACGGAAGAATTGGTCCAATGGATCGTTGATGATTTCAGTGAAGGAGGAGCAGGCATGAGAATTCTCGACATTGGCACCGGGAGCGGCTGCCTTGCTATTTCGCTAAAGAAAGCGCTGCCATTGGCTGAAGTCTGGGCTATGGATATTTTAAAAGATGCCCTGGTTGTCGCACATAAAAATGCCGAATCTAATCAAGTTGAAGTAAATTTCATTCATGAAGATATTTTAAAAAAAGATGTTGTTAAGGGCCTATCAAAATTTGATCTTATCGTTAGCAATCCACCTTATGTGCGGGAATCAGAAAAGTTGGAAATTTCAAAAAATGTAAAAGATCATGAGCCGGCACAGGCATTGTTTGTTAACGATGATGACCCGTTGGTTTTTTACCGACAGATTTCCAAAGTGGCAATGACTTCACTTAATCCGGGTGGAAAACTATTCCTTGAGATCAACCAGTATCTTGCTAACAACACCATAAAACTACTGCAAGAATCGGGATTTGAAGAAACAAAGCTTAGGAAAGACCTGAATGGTAACGACAGGATGATCAGGTGTAGCAAATGATGATGAACTTATTAGTGTGTCCATAAAGTCGATTCTTTTCAATAGCCCCGGGTTTTAACCCGGGGGTTGAATTGAATTAATGAATAACCCCCGCCTTTTCGCTGACATTGCCGAAGGCAATGTCAGCGAAAAGGCGGGGGAGGCGAGTGTCGAATTTATTATTCCCCCGTACGGGGGCAACGCAAAAACACTGACTTTAT
>CAZBDF010000264.1:0-6835 GCA_964490385.1 uncultured Lentimicrobiaceae bacterium
GACCTTCCCAAAGGGATGCCTATGGCAAAAGGACGGGGCTATGGATATTTGCAAGATAGATACTTTATGGACACGCACTAAATAGATTCGTTTATTCAAAGTTTGTCCCGATGCCAGGTTTGTAAAAATTCACGAAAATATTTCCTCACTTAGCTTCCTAATGAAATATTTGTACTTTCGTAAAAATTCAAAATGTTTTAGCCAATGAATAGATTTTTGATCACTTACATACTTTTTATTTCATTTTTTATTTGTTATTCAACGCGTGCCCAGGCACCATTGCAAAACAATCATGGATTCCCAATTCATAATCATGGATCATCCAAAATACCGGACCAGGGTTCATCGAGAAATGGTAAATTCGTTATCGATTCAACGCATACTTATCTTGGAAGTACAATCGGGCAGAATTGGTTTCACTATCAACGGTATTTGGTTTCTGAAAGAGACCAATGGGGGAATTTCCTGAAGGCTGCAACTTTGGAGTTTGATACAATTAACAATCAATGGTCTCAGTATCAAAAATATGAAGCCTCATATTTCGACAGCCTTACAACATCTTTTTGGAATGCGCAGGTTTGGGACTCGAAGGCTGGTAATTGGCGCCTGTCCGACTCGACCTCCTTTAACGCTGACGGCGATCCGGTAATCAATTGGTACAAAGTATGGGATCCTGTAAAATTTCGTTTTTGGCGTGGTCAGCGGATAATCTATGCTTACCAAACCGAAGTTCTTTTGAGCAGGGATATTCAAAAATTTGATACCTTAAGTGGCAACTGGAAGCCGGATGAATCCTATGCTTATACGTACAATGATGATGGTTTGCTCATCAATAAGTTAATTATGGAATGGGATACAGCGGGCAATGACTGGAAAAATCATTCACAAATTCAATATACCTACAACGAGGGCTTATCCATCCAATCGGAAATAACTCAGTTTTGGGGCGATGGTATGACGTGGGTGAACAATTCTAAATTTGAATACGCGTATGATGAAGATTCTGGAAAACTCATAAAGCGAACGCGTTTTTCCTGGGCTTCCAATGTAGCTTGGGATTTAGTTACACAAACGCTTTACACTTATAATGACAACCTTTGGCTGGTAGAGGCACTTTCGCAGGTTTGGGTTGAGTTTGAGAATCAATGGTACAACACTACTGTTAATTATTATGTCTATAATTCACAGGGCCAACGTACTGAAATCCTCCTCCGTTCTTGGGATTTTACCGGACATTGGGTGAATGAATCGGAGAATTTATTTACATATGATGATGACGGGAACCAGGTTCAATATGTTTTTAAAGTCTGGAATGATGAGAATAATTTATGGGACAATTATTATAAAACCAACAACTTTTGGTCGGAATTTGTACCTGCTGGGATCGATAATATTTCAGGCCTCAATGTTCAAATATTCCCAAACCCAACAAGCAGTATTGTTAATTTATCCTTAAAGGAAAATGCGAAAAGCATGATGACTTCAGTTTATACCATGGATGGGAAATTGATGTTGCAAAAATTAATTGGAGCTAATCAAACACAAATAAATGTTGCTGGTTTTCCGGCCGGACAATATCTGATAGTTGTAAATGCTGAGGGAAAACGATATACACAGATTTTGATTAAAGGATAAAATTTATTGATTTGAGAGCTGGGCGATGGGAACATTTATTGAAATTGGTTAAGAATTTAAAATGGGAACAAGTTGTTCCCAAAATTCCATAGCCAATTAAGCAAGATGGCCAGCAAACAAAATCAAAAATAGAGAATACATGGCGAAAATATTAGTAATCGACGATGAAAGAAGCATCAGGAATACCCTGCGGGATATTCTTGAATACGAAAGTTATAAAGTGGACGATGCCGAAAATGGTATCGAAGGGCTGAAACTGGTGAACAGCAAAAAATTTGATGTTATCCTTCTTGATATTAAAATGCCAAATATGGACGGCATTGAGGTTTTAGAGCATATGATGAAAGTAACTGATACTCCTATTGTAATGATTTCAGGCCACGGCACCATCGAAACAGCGGTGGAGGCAATTAAAAAAGGTGCCTACGATTACATAGCAAAACCTCTTGATTTGAACCGTTTGCTGATTACTATCCGAAATGCACTCGATAAATCCAAACTTGTAAAGGAAACCAAAACCCTGAAACAGGATGCACCGCAAACCTGGGAAATGATTGGCCAGTCCGAGGCTATTATGCAGGTAAAGGAGCTGATCGACAAGGTGGCGCCTACCAACGCCAGGGTACTCATTACTGGCAACAATGGGACAGGAAAAGAATTAGTTGCCCAGTGGATACACGAAAAAAGCCAGCGTGCCCATGCACCCTTTATCGAAGTGAACTGTGCAGCCATTCCTTCAGAACTTATCGAAAGTCAGTTGTTTGGCCACGAAAAAGGTTCGTTTACCTCTGCCATTAAGCAGCGCAAAGGTGATTTCGAACTTGCAAATGGGGGTACACTATTTTTAGATGAAATTGGTGATATGAGCCTTTCTGCACAAGCAAAGGTATTGCGTGCCCTGCAGGAAAATAAGATTACCAGGGTAGGGGGTGAAAAGGAAATATCAGTTGATGTACGTATCATCGCTGCCACCAATAAGTCACTTAGCGAAGAGATTGAGAAAAATAATTTCCGTGAAGATTTGTATCATCGCCTGAGTGTTATCCTGGTTGAAGTCCCTGCGCTCAATGAGCGTGAAGGAGATATCCCGCTTCTGGCACATCATTTTATGGAGGATGTCTGTTCAAAAATGGGAAAAGCTGAACTGAGGTTTACAGAGGGTGCCTTACTAAAACTTGAAGCCTACAAATGGACCGGCAACGTGCGGGAATTGAGGAATGTAATTGAAAGGCTGGCTATTTTATGCGACAAAGAAGTTACAGCAGATGATGTAGCTAAATATGCGAAGCCACTTTAGAAATACTGAAATAGTACTACCACGAATTTAATGACTGAATTTGAATTATAAAAGGATGAGTTATTTAAACTGGCAACGAAAACCTGGAGTACTGAAGGTTGTGGTTACTATTCGTTACTCCAATACTCCAATACTCCAATAAAAATTAAAATAACAGTGAAACCACAGAAATCAGTAATCTATTAAAGCTCCGTCGTCTTTAATTGGAAATCAATTGTGGGTGATTGGTAATTGGGTTTATCCTAAGCACATCCGCCAACTCAAAACTCAAAACGCCAAATGCCGACCTTCGATCGTGCATGCTCGAAGCTTCGCTTCGGCACGCCAAATGCCAAACGCCCTAATCATTCCAAATCTCCCAGGATCCTTCGGCCTGCTTCTCAAGCATAGCAATTCCATTAAAGGTTTTGGCGCCATACTTCGTTCCTTTTCTCAGGAATTCAGTTTCTTCAGGATTGTAAATCAAATCGTATAAAAGGTGATTTTCGGTGAGATACTGGTATGGGATATTTGGGAAACTCTTTTCATCAGGATGCATGCCAAGCGGTGTTGCGTTGATGATTAATTGGTGCTTATCCATTGTTTCCCTGTCGAGATCAACGTAGGCTATGGCCTCCGCATCGTGGGGGTTGCGGGAAACGAACTTATAGCGAATCCCAAGGTTATTCAGAGCGTAAGCTACTGAAACAGCTGCGCCGCCCCGGCCAAGGATGAGTGCGTTTTTGTAACGAAGTAAGTCTCGTGTTGAATGTTCAAAACCAAATACGTCGGTATTGTAGCCCCTTAAATAAAACTTGCCGGGCATCCGTATGATCCTAATTACATTTACCGCTCCGGTTTCCATGGACACTTCATCCAACTGATCCATGTAATCGAGTATGGTTTTTTTATAAGGTAAGGTTACATTAAGTCCTTCCAGGCCAGGTATCGATTCGATTAATCCTGGTAGTTCCTCGAGATCATCGAGTTCGAAAAGTTCGTAGGAGCAATTAGAAATGTTTTCGTTTCTGAACTTTTCTTCAAAATATTTTTGTGAAAAAGAGTGGTCAAGTGTTTTTCCTATTAATCCAAATTCTCGCATCATTTAGTTTTATCGTTGGCAAATCGTTCAACGACAAATATAAGAATAAATCCGAGAATTGCCAATGCAATGGCCATTAAAAGAAAAGGTTCGCCTGAATAATTGCCCGGCAATACATTTTCCTGGATCAGTGGCTTTACAATACCATGCCTGTCAATAAATGTTTCGAGGGTGTTTTTCCAGGGCCAGACTTTATTGAGCGACCCAACCATGAAACCCGCCAGTACTGCTATGGTCTGGTTATGGTATTTCTTGAGTAGCCACGAAAGCAGGTTCGAAAAACTGATGATTCCAACAACAGCCCCGGAAAGGAAAATAGCGAGAATTCCAATTTTTAAATCGCTTACAGCGCCAATGATGTAAGCATATTTTCCCATCAATAAAAGGATGAAACTCCCTGATATCCCCGGAAGGATCATCGCACAGATTGCAATTGCCCCTGAAAGAAAAATAAACCACCATGCATTGGTGGTTTCTGCAGGTGTAATTTCAGTAATGATGTATGCGACAACAATACCTGCCACCAGAGAAATGATGGACCCAACATTCCAGGATTTAATTTGTTTGGCCACATAAATAGCCGATGCAACGATAAGCCCAAAGAAAAATGACCAGATCAATTCGGGGTAATTCTCAAGGATGAATTTTAGTAATTTGGCCAAAGACAAAACACTGATTCCAATCCCAATAACGATGGACAATAAAAAGTTTCCATTAACGGCTTTCCAGAATGCTGAAAACCCATCGCTGAACAATAGCTTTATAGTAGCCAGGTTTATCGATTTAATGGAGTTGATCAACTCCTCATAAATCCCGGTAATAAAAGCAATGGTTCCTCCGCTCACACCCGGAACTACATCGGCAGCGCCCATTCCCATGCCCTTAAGCACCAACATTAAATATTTCTTCATTCTTTGATATGTTAAATCCTATTATTGCCAATTGCACTCAGGTAGCCAAGTAACTCCAAACTCTATCCACTCTAGGCACTCTAGTGTTAAGTCATCCATGTTTTGACGCTTGAAAGTGCTGCGCACGTTTCAAGGTCAAGCCTCTGACTTTCAAGCGTGCGAAGCACCTTGAAACGTCTATTAACAATACAATAATTTTATCTTGACATAACTCTAACTCACTTTAGTCACTTTAGTCACTCAAGCTCACTTTAGTCCACTTTAGGCACTTTTCACTTTACCTGTACTTTTCAAGAAGGTTTAAAAAAGTAATACTTTCTTTGAGTTCCGGATAAAACTCAAATAGCTGATAGTAAGATTCAAAATTCATTTTTAAGGCAAGTTCAAAATTAGCATAAGCCTCCTTCTCCCTTCCCTTTTTTACGAGGTATCCTGCCAGCCGGTAATAGTACTCGTGGTTTTGAGGTTGATTTTCAATACCTGAAAGGATCAGTTCGATTGCTTTTGCAAAGTTTTCTTCGTCAGCATAAATTGCAGAATAATCAAGCCATAGATCAGGATTGTCGGGTGCCAGTTCCACAACTTTTTCAAAAGCCTGTTTGGCATCATCTATCATCTTGAAGCGAAAATACGCATCAGCAAGGTAAAGCCAGTTATCCTCATTCAGTTCATCAAGGTGCACGGCTTTGTGCATATATTTCAAGGCAGTTTTTTCGTTACCGGCCCTGTCATTCAGTATCCCCAGCCCCATCCAGCCCTCGGCAAGATCAGGTTCGATGTTAACCGATAACCTGTAACTATCATAAGCCTTATCGATTTCACCTAATTTCTCGTAACATTCGCCAATATAAAAATGGGTGAGCCCTTCGGGTTCTTCCAGTTTAAGCGTTTCTTCGTAGGTCCTGATGGCCTGATGATACATGCCGATATTGGCCATTGAGTTGGCCTTGTTAAAGTAAGCCGAGGAAAATTCAGGCATAATGGCAAGGGCGAAATCATAAGCTTCAACAGCTTTTTCGTATAAGCCAATGTTTGAATAGGCAATGCCAAGATTAAACCAGGCAACTTCCGAATAAGGGTGTTTGTCGATGAAGCCGTTAAAATACTCAATGGCATCTTCCTCACGGCCGGCAACCTCGTAGCAAAACGACAATTCATAAATCACACCAAGGTTGTCGGGGTTAATTTCCAGGGCTTTAATCAGGAAAATAATCGCCTTGTCGAAGTCATTCATGTCTTCGAACTCAAACGCTATCCGTGTGTATATTTCATCCTTTTCTTCAGAAAAGTGCGCTGCTTTGTTATACTCTCTTATGGCATCCTTAAACTTTTTGAGCCTGCTGAAAATTGTGCCTTTCGTGATGTAAATATCAGGATTTTGTGGCTCGATACCTTCAATATTGTTGAGGATTTCGAGTGCCTTCACAGATTTATTGACAGACGTAAGGTGCTGGGCTTTTCTTAGTAAAAATGTAACCGATTCCGGGTATTGTCGCAGGGCATGGTCGATGGCGACACTGGCTTTTTTGGCATTATTTCTTTCGAGATAGAAATCAATGATGTCTTCAAACTCTTCAACATCAAAAAAATACATCTTCTCTTGCTTGATCATATTAGCAAACTTACCTACCAGGTCGTTCAATTCCCCCGCATCATTCATCGAATCAAATTCTTCTCTCATAAAACAAATATAGTTTCATCGGCAAAAGTATATATTTTCTTCAACCACTAAAATTTTCAACAAACTATCCAAAGAAAATTACTTTTGCAAAAAAAAATAACTCATGACACTTATTAAATCTATTTCAGGTATTCGTGGTACTATAGGAGGTAAGCCGGGTGAAGGGCTTAGCCCGCTCGATATTGTTAAATTCACAGCTTCCTATTTGAGTTTTTTGCAACAAAGCAATC
>CAZBDF010000265.1:0-3526 GCA_964490385.1 uncultured Lentimicrobiaceae bacterium
ATCAGCGTAATTCGATGATAACTAATTTGACAGATGGAAATTTGTCGTACACCTTTCAAGTTTAAAGGGAGATGCATTACATTTGGGCCATCAAATTAGGAACTACATTTTCAAGCAAAATAATAATAAAATGAGGCCAGCTCTTCTACTCACTTCCCTGATTATCATTCTCGCATCCTGTGATAACACGACACAAATCAGAACTATGGATGTGGAAGTTGCTGTAATTCCCACACCCAAAGAAATTTCTATTCCTGAGCAAGGCCTTATCCTTACTGAATTAAGTAAAATATATTTCAAAGATGAGGCCCTTAAACCAATGCTGGAACGCTTCAGGCTGGACCTGAAAAAACTCACTGGCTTATACCCTGAACTTACGAGCAGGAGTTGCATGCGGGTGGATATTATTTTTAACATTGATGATCAGTTGCAGAACGATGAATACAAAATTGATATTTCAAAAATCATTGAAGTTTCAGGTGGAAATTATCAGGCACTGGTGATGGCCCAAACAACGCTACTTCAACTGGTATTTATTAAAGATGAAAATGTTTGTTTCCCGGTGGTGAATATCCGGGACAAACCAACTGCAAAATACCGTGGACTGATGATCGATCTCGCCCGCAACTGGCATTCCATCAAAACCATCAAAACCCTGATCGACCTCGCTGCATTTTATAAAACCAATTATCTGCACCTGCACTTTTCCGACTACCAATCCTACACCCTGCCCTCAAAGAAATATCCAAAACTTTCTACTCCTGACAAGCATTATAGCTTTTTCGAATTACAGAAACTGGAAAGCTATTCCCAGTCGAGGGGCATAACCATCATTCCCGAAATTGACCTTCCAGGGCATTCAAGTTCCATTGTGAATGCCTATCCCGAAATTTTCGCTATTTCGGCGTATGAAGAAAATCCGTGGATCATCAATATGGGCAAGGAAGAAGTTTATACCGCAATTGATGAGATTATTGGCGAAATTGCCTCTGTGTTTAAAGCCACACCTTACATTCATATTGGTGGCGATGAAGCCATTTTTTATAAATCTGAGGAAGACCCACACGTAAAAGCTTATATGAAAAAACATGAGTTGGGTGTGGATATTCATGAACTGTACCGGCATTTTATAGTTAGGTGCAATGACATCGTTAAAAGATACGACAAGCAAATGTGTGTTTGGGAAGGTTTTGGTAGAGAAGGAGAAGTAGAAATCCCCAAAGACATTCTGGTTTTTGAGTATGAAACCAACCGCTACCTCCCTAATCACCTGGTTGCAGATGGCTACCAGGTTGTGAATACCTCATGGAAACCACTGTACGTTGTAAACCAAAAAAAGTGGGCACCCAGGACCATTTATAACTGGAACATGTGGCGCTGGGAGAACTGGTTCGACAAGGCACCATCATTTGTTCCCATCCAGCTTGAAAAGTCACCCTTGATCATCGGTGCCGAAATGTGTGCCTGGGAACAAGCTGAAGAAAGGGAACTCCCAAGTTTACGCAAACGCCTTCCGGTGTTGAACGAAAGAATTTGGAACACCGAAGAAGTCATTTCTTATCAATCCTTCATTAGCCAACTCGAACAACTTGATTTAAAATTGTCGCTCCTGTTGGCCGACGACCGGCAGGATGAATTGTTGTTCGATTACAATTTTGAGAAGGAAGAGGAGTGAATATATTTGGAATGAGTGAAAGATGAAATGTCAGGTATTATTAGAAACCAAAATACTTGGCTTCTCATTTATTGCTTGCTGAAAAACCCCTAATTCATTGATCCGTAAATTTTTGCCCCACAATAATTTTTATCCTTCTGCAAGATTTTGGAGAAAACTTGCTCGTAAACCTTGCATTAAATATCACGGTGCGCTGCACCTTAATTTAAAATGATCCGAATGATTACTATAAAGATTAGCGGTGCTACGCACCTAAAGAGAAGCCACAGCGTGGCGACAATATTTATAGAATCATGCATAAATTATCGAATGGGAGGTGCATCGCACCGAAATATTAAAGCAAATCATATTAGTTTGTGTTTTTCAGCAAGCCCTATTTAGTGTCCGTCTATAAAGTCAGTGTTTTGCGTTGCCCCGGCATTTATGCCGGGGAATAATAAATTCAACACTCGCCTCCCCCGCCTTTTCGCTGACACTGCCTTCGGCAGTGTCAGCGAAAAGGCGGGGGTTATTCATTAATTCAATTCAACCCCCGGGTTGAAACCCGGGGCTATGGATATCTCAAAACACCAACTTTATGGACACGCACTATTTAGTCTGTGAGTAAATCCTGATTTTCAGAAAGATTGTAACGAAGTTATCGGAGTTTTCTTACAAGCACTATTTAGAATTTCAACCTGAAGGCCAGGCCGGAATATTCACCTGCATAGGGTGCGACAGAAAAACTATTTTTTTTATTCTTTCTGATTTTATGAAAATGTGGGTTCAATATCCCGACAGCAGCACCGATGGCTGTACCAAACATCACATCAGTAGGGAAATGTTTTAAACCTTTGTACCTGAAATAGCCAACAAAAGCCGGAGGAACCAGGGCGGCAGCAAACAACCACCATCTTTTATTTCCCCATTCAGGATGATAATCCCACAGCACTTTTGCCATAAAAAAGGATGCCCCGGCAGTCCAGGAGGTGTGTCCACTAAAAAATGCATCTGTTGTGCCTGGTTCCAATTTTTCTTCCATCTCTATTTCACCGTAATAAACAAATGGGCGTGTCCTGTCGAAAAGCATTGGCCCACCCCAGGTATAAAGATTGGAATTGATTGACTGGGTTTCCAAATAAAGCACCGAAATATCTAGCCAGTCTTTTCGGATATCCTTATCGATAAATAATAGTGCTGGCAGGAAAATGGAAATGTTCATTCCCCAATCTGATGCCGAGATAGCATTTTCACGTTTTGACGCTGAGTAAGTTTGATTCAGGGCAACCCTGTCGAAGGCCCATACACTATTTTTATCCAGCGCATCAATTTGATCAACAGATAACGAAGGTTTCTTTTTTATTTGTCCGAAGCCATAATAATTGAAGGCAAACAGTCCGACGGTAACCGGGATCTCCACGGCCAGTTTTACTTTATAAACCTGCTTTTTCTCCTGAATGCTATCCTGCCCATTAGCAGCATAAAAAATCAAAAAGATTAAAAATAAAAGAATTGTTTTCTTCACAAAAATTTGATTCATGTCCGAGAGTAAACCCATAAATGCCGGTTATTGTTCAAATCGAGTAATCGCTTTTAATGAAGGTTCGAGTGATTTTTGAAGTCAATTTACATAAAATAGACGCGGATTTTCACTGGTTTGACGGATTTTTTTATCCCATATTCCTTGCTGAGCCACTTCAGTTCTTACCATTTGTGAGTCCTTCCCATTTAAAACAGAACTACTTTTTTTAGGCTTTTCGAAGTGGACTCAATCCTAAATATTAAACTTATCGTGCGACAAAAACAACTTATCAGCATCATCCAGTTTTGGAAGCATGGTTTCCTTTTTCTTTTGGAAGCGTTGCATCCGTC
>CAZBDF010000265.1:3626-6825 GCA_964490385.1 uncultured Lentimicrobiaceae bacterium
CCACGGGCAATCATTACTCCAATCGGGAAAGTTTGCATGGCCTTTAAAATAATTCGCGGAAGGTTTTTAAATCCTTTTTGGGTCTCGATTTTCAAAATAATCCCAATAGTCGAATTATGCCTAATTAACTCATCCAGCAACTGCTGCACATCGTTTTCATTATTTACAAACGATAAGTTTACAGTGTCGGCATTGTATGCAACGAAGTCAAGATCTTTTTTGTCCTTGGAAGTTAAACCACTTACTTTTAAATCGCTTTTAGGTAAATTAATTCCCTTGTCCGCCTTTAGTTTGCCACCGGTATCTTTCGCATAAGTAACCCGGATTAGTAATTCCTCATCACTCACTTTTTCGATAATCCCTTCAATTTTCCCATCATCAAAAAAAACTGGCTCCCCTTTTTTCACATCTTTAAATACTTCGGGAAGGGTACACGAAACATGTGCATGCTTTAATAGCTTTCCATTTTCGTCATATCGCGCGGTATCGCCTGGTTTTGGATCTTTATGAAGTATTAGGTAATCATTAATCTTCAAACTGATGTATTGCTCCATTGGCAATAACTCCCCAACCTGGTGGGCAAGTTTCTCGGTATCGTCAGGTTTAAAGAGTTTTAATTCCGTGCCCGATGAAACATAGGCAGAAGTGAAACAGAAACCCCACCTGCCATCTCCTTTTTTTCCATTAACGATAATTTTAATTTTCTTGTCACGCGCATCACTTAAAACTATCTTATCTCCTCGTTTAATATGCCAAAACCAGTCCTCACTAATGGGAATATGAATACTTGAAGTGTCATCGGGTGGAGGAATGTTGGGTGGGGCAATCCAAATTTTTGCCGGGTTAACAACTTTACCGCTCACATCTTTTTCGGGTTTGATATGGATGATTTCGGGGCCGGGCAGCATGGTTCCGGTTCGCAGTTTAGGACCGCCCAAATCCATCATTACTTTGCAACTTTTCGCCAGCTTATCGCCCGATTTCCGGATATTTGCAATCATCTTCGCCCAGGTTTCCGGATTGTCATGGGCGCAGTTGATACGTGCACTGTTCATGCCAAGGCTCATCAGCCGGTTTACAAGTTTATAATCCTCGCTCGCCGAACCAGGAAGCGTTACCATGATGCGGGTCCGCCGTTTTTTTGATTTGTAGCCAAACAATAGCTTGGTGTTGCGGTTCAGGATTTTCCCACTCTTCTTTATCGAAATAATTCCCTTTCTTTTTTCTCGAACAGGTTGCCCCAAAAGATGACTCAAAATAGCACTGATGGTGAGCAGGCTTTTCATCACATGGGCTTCAACATTCGAAAGGCTGGGTAAACCAAGGTCACGCAACTCATCTTGCAGCCTGTCAATATCGAAACTTCGGAAACCTAAATAATGTACCAGGTTTAATGCACTTTTCCGGTAAACGGGATGCACACTCTCGATTTCATCACTGTAGTTATTTTCAACTTCCTTTATTTTGTCAATAATACTGCTGACCTGTTGATTGAGGGCTTGAAGTTTCTCAGTTTTTGTAATCATAGTTTCTTAATGCGTGAATGAGCGAATGCGGGAATGATAAAATGATTAAATGTTGATGAAAGCAAAAACATAGGCAGCCACCGAAATGATGATCCCGAACATAAATACACTGTATGCAATACGTAGAAGCTTGTATTTTTTCGCAAGAACTTTTCCCAAGGAATACTGGTCTTTGATCATCGTTGAATAAAGGTTTGCATCGTTCTTCATCAATTCACCGATGGCCCATTCGTATGCGTCCAGTTTCATGTTGTAGAAATTTCCAAAAAACAACAAGTTTACCTTGTTCTGTTTAATATCCTCTTTGCTAAATGTTCCCGAAGAAATATTAGGCCGTGTTGAGAGAATAGCAAAAACAATGGTTATGAGTGAAAACAAAAGGAAGATAATTGTGGGGAGTATTATATGCGGAATTTCATCAAAGCGCGTAACCAGCACGGTCAGCGTAATCGACATCATAATTGAATTAACAGAGATTAAAATATTCGATTTATTGTCGGCAATGGCACTCAAACTGATCTGGTTTCGGGCAGTGAGCCTGAACATGGATTCAACACCACGGGAATAACCTTTGACTTTGGTTTTTTTCTTATCCTTTTCAAGCAGCTTTTTTTCTTTTTCTTGCTCAATCATATATATCTCCTTTTGTATGCGTTGTAAGTTTTTTTCCTTTTTAGCTTGTAATTCTCTTTTGGCAAAATCTGTATGATAGTCATGTGATTTAAAGAATTTCACGGATTTATCATGAAACTTGCGTTTACCGATTTTCTCTCCCGACAAATTTATCCATTCCTTACGCAGGAGATCTATCCGGTCGATATAATCATCTTCTGCCAGGTGTGAAAGGTCAGCATCGCAAAGAACCTTTGATGGTAAATCCTTTGGATTCTGTGGCATGCGTGTTGACATAATACAATCCCTGGCTTTATCGATAACTTCGGTATCAACAGATTTCGATTCCAGAAATCCGACCAAAATTTTGTCACTTTCTACTTCGTGATTTTCAGGATCAACGGTAAATCCGGTGTCGTGAAACCATGCACAAAGTTTCACACCATTGATTTCCTCCTCACTCAGCCCGACCTTCTTTCCGATATATTCGGCACTGTCAACCACATATTTTGAATGACCCAGGGTGTGGTATTGAATAGTTTCGGGTAAATTATCGGCCAAAAGTTTTGTGACAAACATTTCGGCCTCATGAACCAGATCTGCATTTACGTTTTTCATTGTTAATCGTTTGTTATTGATACAAAGGTCGGGTAAATTTTTACAATGATGATTTCAATGTGACTACAGAAGGTTAATATTTCGTCCCTAGGGGACTTTGTTTGATTTCGATTATCTTTTTCTATAAATATTTTGTCCCTAACGGGACAAAAACATCCAAAGTTTCGTCTCATTAATCTTTACATTTAATACGCTAACAATATGGAGCCTGTAAAATTCTTTAGCCAAACTTCCATACCCCAGTCCCGTAGGGACTAAATATTTCTAAAAAAAGCATCAACGTTATACCATAAGTCCTGTTAGGGACGCAATATTATTGATATGTCCATCAACATGCAATGGTCATCAAAATCAAATTTACAACTTTTACAATACGCACCGCTATCAAAACAAAAACCTGAAAGAAAAATTAATCAGGCGGTCTTCGACGGAACGGCTGTAGG
>CAZBDF010000266.1:0-3061 GCA_964490385.1 uncultured Lentimicrobiaceae bacterium
AGCAAGAATGTCAGGATGATTCCTGCTATAAATGAAAAATGTATGCGCTTAAAATGTTGAATCGTTTTCATTGTATGAATCGTTTGGAGCTCGATCTTGTTAATTCGGCAATGGTATTGGTAAACAAGTTTTACACCATGTTTCGCAAATATCGAAAATAATATTCAAAACGTAAGCCCATTGTAAAAATAAATTTCTGGGGTATCTATTTAGCTGGTATAGAAATAAGGCAAATCTGTTGTGTAAATATGTTCATTAGTGTTATTTAGCTTCGCTGTCATTAATTGTCATTTGCGCTTCGCGCGTCATTTTTTTCTAACATAATGACAACAAATAACCATCAATGACAACAAATGACTTTCAAATAGAAAAAGTATTAGGTTTTAACGAATTTCTCAACCACCAAAACAATTAATTTCAGGGAATAGAAAAGTGAAGCCTTGGATTAATTGAACTGCAAATGAAAAATGAAATGAACTTCAACTCTGGCCGCTTAAATTATTGAAATGAGTTAGAGTCCCTTTATTTATTGCTAACTAATCAGTCTAATAAAACGCTTGATCAAATTGTTCATCCCCTACGGGGAACCTCAGTTGCAGACACAATTGGTTTTGCTACAATACTTAATCGCCTACGGCGAACCCGCTTCGCAGCGAGGCGAGTTCCACGTAGTGCTCGCCTCGCTGCGAAGCGGGGATGCAGTATTGTAGTTTAAATTGACCCGACACTTCACTATTCCCTTTAGGGGATCGACTGATTAGTTACCTTGATTGAACCTCTCTCAATCCAAAATCTTAAAAATCTTTAACATTTACCCATTGCACCTTCATGTGCCCGTTTAATTTTTATTAAATCAAAATAAGAACATAACCGTCTGTTTTTAATAGTACTACGTTAATGCAAGGTAGTTTGCAAAAAACAATAATAAATATATATTAGTACTTTGTGTTGCATAGTACTAAAAAACGTATTATGTTTGCAGCATGAATACTGAAAAAACAATATCACAAATGCGAAAAGGGGTACTGGAGCTTTGTATTCTCTCCATCATTTCCCAGAGCGAAGATGCTTATGCATCTGACATACTTGGGAAGTTAAAGGAGTCGAAGCTCATAGTGGTGGAAGGCACCCTCTACCCCCTGCTAACACGCCTGAAGAACGACGGCATGCTTAGTTACAGATGGGAGGAATCCAAATCGGGGCCACCCAGGAAATACTACAAGATCACCGAAATTGGTGAGAAAGTCCTTAAAGAACTGCATGTGGGATGGGATGATCTCATCTACTCAGTGAATAAAATTGTGAGTCCCGAAATTATAATTGTTGAAGAATAAAAATCACCCATCATAATGAAAAAGACAGTTTCGATAAACATTAGCGGCATCATATTCCACATCGACGATGATGCGTTTGAACGGTTAAGCCGCTACCTGAACAGCATAAAACGGCATTTCGCCAAAATGGAAGGCAAAGAAGAAATCATCACTGATATCGAGAGCCGCATAGCCGAAGTGTTGCAGGAAAAACTCCAGGACAACAAACAGGTTATTTCCATCGAAGACATTCAGGAGGTGATCTCTATTATGGGCGAACCCTCCGAAATGGATGAGGACAGCGAATACGAAGAACCACGCCAGTACAAACCCTACACCAACAGCAGGGGCAAAAGGCTTTACCGCGACCCTGACGGAAGAATGATTGCTGGTGTGTCAAGCGGACTCTCAGCCTACTTCAACATCGATCCGGTTTGGGTCAGGGTACTGTTTGTAGTTTCACTATTTGCCGGCTTTTTTGGTTTGATTGCCTACGTCGTTCTTTGGATAGTAATCCCCGAAGCCATCACCACAGCCGAAAAACTCGAAATGCGGGGGGAGCCCGTCAACATCTCGAATATAGAACGGTCCGTTCGGGATGAGTTTGACAATGTGAAAGGTAAATTCAACGAGTTTGCCGGTGAAGCAAAGGAGACCTTCAAAAAAAAAAGCACAGGTAGTAGTCGGTTTTTCGACAACCTGATTGATTTCATAGGAACAGTTCTGCGCATCTTTTTCAAAATTGTCGCTATTTTGCTGGGCATCATATTTATACTTGCCGGGCTTGGTTTTATTTTAACATTCACAGCAGGGTTCGCAGGCCTTAGCAGCTTTTCGTTCTTTGAAAATGGCGAACTGATCAACTTCCAGTTGATGCAGTTTTTGGATATGATCTTCACCTCACCACTCCTGAGTTCGATGGCGATAGTTGGCGCCATACTTATGTTTGGTATTCCACTGATCATGCTGATTTATCTTGGCTTCAGGTTGCTCCTTGGCAGCAGGGTAAAGATCCCATATTTTAGCATCACCGCACTTTCACTTTGGCTGCTTGGTTTGCTACTCGCTATGATAGTAGCAGGAAATACGGGGATGGATTTCCGGCATTCGGCGCGTATCAATAAATCAATCGAACTTCAAATCCCGGAAAATGAGGTCTTGTATTTTGATGTTAAACCAGATAAACGCTTTGATGGAAATGTAGGTAAGTTTGATGTTTTCGATGGAGAATACAGTGCCAAAATTGATGAAGATGGGGTAGTAATTTTTGAAGTTCCCGATGTGGAATTCCATAAGAGTGCTACCAATATCGCAAGCGTTAACCTTTCGGCCTATGCCAAGGGTTCGAGCCGCAACAAGGCCGAGCAACGCGCCCGTGCCCTTGAGTATCAAATTTCAAATACCGACACTTCCTTTAGTCTTTCAACGTACTATCTGTTTCCACCAAATGCTGTGATCCGTGCACAGGAAGTCCAACTCGAAATTGAAATCCCTGAAGGACAAATCGTACATTTCAACCAAAACATGGAGGAATTGTTTAACGAAAATCCTAGTTGGCGTTTACGGAATAAAGGCTACGAAGGCAATATTTGGATTATGACACGTAATGGTCTGAAGCCTTATGTTGAAGGGATGGAAATTGAGGAATCTGAAGAAGAAATTGAAGATGAAAGTTCGGTGAATGAAATTCCACGATATTTGAGTATGATACCGATTCCATTGATAGGATTGTAATCGGGTGAAGAGTG
>CAZBDF010000266.1:3161-6819 GCA_964490385.1 uncultured Lentimicrobiaceae bacterium
GCAAAAGATTACTTTTGTGGTTCAAAGCTCAAGAAAATAAGGGGTTATGTTATTCATCAGTTTACCGGAGAAAATATGTCGGTGATGAGAGTGTACCACAAATTTCAAATTTTAATTCATATCCCCTGATTTTATGAATCCTCTACGAGGATTTTTCTTGTTCTTTCCTGTCATATTGTTACAATTCTGCAACCTCTACGAGGTAATATACTAACATTTGAACTGTTCCTTAAGCTGTGTAATCAATGCATAATCAGTAAGGAGAAAAAGTATTGTGAAAAGCAATCCTACGATTGCTATAGCCCAGGAAAGGGTAATTTTGTAGTTAGCAGTTTTTGGAAATTTTAATAGGATTAATATTGGTGGTTTTTACCTCGTAGAGGTTTCAGAATTGTAGTAGTTAAACAAGAGACCAGCAGTTTAAAATCCTCGTAGAGGATTCATAGTTTGGTTTTCTGGTTAGAAGGATATTTGTTTACACAAGTGTTGAGGTCAGCGTATTTTTTTATCTTTGTAACTAATCTGGAATCATGGTTAAGAAAGCAATTATAGGAACAGCCTTACTGTACGTTAAACAATTGCCCGCTGAATTAGATGTTAAAAAAGCATTTTTATTTGGTTCTTGTGCCTTGGGGCAGGAAAGCGAAGACAGTGATATTGATATTGCTGTGGTTTTAGGCAATATGACTGATTTTTTTGAGACCCAAATGCAACTTATGAGGTTGAGGCGAAAAATTGATTTAAGAATAGAACCACATCCAATAGGCGAATCAGAATTTAATAATACAAACCCTTTTGCCTGGGAAGTGCAAAGTACGGGGATAGAGATAGATTTATGAAAAGACAAACTAAAACTACAGTTCAGCTTAGTAAAGAAGATATTCTAAAAGATTACCAACTTGCCAACGAAAGCAGGCAGGCCAGCCTGATGGGCCGCCGGGAAGTACTGACCGGTAAAGCCAAGTTTGGCATTTTTGGGGATGGAAAGGAAATCCCACAACTGGCCATGGCAAGGGTTTTCCAAAATGGCGACTGGCGCTCGGGCTACTACCGCGACCAGACTTTTATGATGGCCGCCGGCATGTTTACATTGGAAGAGTTTTTTGCCCAACTTTATGGTGATCCCGACCAGGATTTTAACCCCGGCACTGTTGGCCGTTTGATGAACAATCATTTTGCTACACGCTACATCAATGCCGATGGAAGTTGGATGAAACAAACCGAGTTGAAGAATTCATCTGCCGATGTTTCGCCCACTGCCGGACAAATGCCCCGTTTGCTGGGGCTTGCGTACGCATCAAAATTCTACAGGAATAATCCTGAACTCAAACAATTCGACCAGTTTTCGATTGATGGAAACGAAGTGGCCTTTGGTACCATTGGAGAATCTTCCACATCCGAAGGTGTATTTTGGGAAACTATGAATGCGGCAGGTTTGCTGCAAGTTCCAATGGCAATGTCAGTTTGGGACGATGGTTATGGCATTTCTGTGCCGAAGGAATTTCAAACCATTAAAGCCAGCATTTCGGAAGCACTCGCTGGGTTTGAAGAGACGAAGGAAAAACAAGGATTCCTGGTTTACAAAGTCAAAGGCTGGGATTATCCCTCATTGATCGAAGCTTATCGCGAAGGCGTGAAATTATGCCGTGAGCAGCACAAACCGGTGCTTTTTCATGTAAATGAAATTACCCAGCCACAGGGGCATTCCACTTCAGGTTCGCACGAAAGGTATAAATCGAAGGAAAGACTGGAATTTGAAACTGAATTTGATGGTATAAAAAAGATGCGCGAGTGGATCCTCAACGAAGGCATTGCCGAAGCCGAGGAGCTGGATGACATTGAAAAAGCAGCTGCGAAACGTGTGAGGGTTGCAAAGAAAAAAGCCTGGCAAAACTACACTACTCCACTTAAGAAAAAGCGTGACGATTTCCTGAAAATGGTGGACGTGAGTACCTGCAATTGTTCGAAAACCAAAAGGATTGAAGCCCTGAAGGAAGACCTGGGCAAGGTGGGCGAACCCATCCGTAAGGACACCATGTCGTCGGCCAAACGTACTCTGCGCCTGATTTGCAATTCATGTAGCAATCCCGAAAATTCGTTAAAGACCAACGTCACAAAATGGTTCGACAAGGCGATGGAAAACAACCGCGATCGCTTCAATTCGCATCTTTACAACGAAGATCAATTTTCCGCTTTAAAGATTGAGCCTGTTGCCCCGGTATATGCTGACGATGCCAAATCAATCCCCGGAAGGGAAATCCTCCGGGATAACTTCGATTATATTTTCGGGAACAATCCACGGGTAGTTGCCTTTGGCGAAGATGTGGGCAAGATTGGCGGCGTTAACCAAACCTACGAAGGCTTGCAGGAAAAATATGGGATAAACCGGATTTTTGATACCGGCATCCGCGAAGCCACCATTGTTGGGCAAGGTTTGGGACTGGCCATGCGCGGCTTGCGACCCATCGCCGAAGTGCAATATTTCGATTACCTTCTTTATGCCCTGCAAGTTTTAAGTGACGATCTGGCAACCTTAACCTATCGCACCAAGGGCGGTCAAAAGGCCCCGATGATCATAAGCACACGTGGCCACCGGCTTGAAGGTATTTGGCACTCGGGCTCACCTTTGAGCATGGTTATAAATTCTGTACGCGGTGTACACGTTCTGGTCCCGCGAAACCTCACCCAGGCAGCAGGATTCTACAATACAATCCTTGCATCGGATGACCCAGCCCTTATCATTGAGCCACTCAACGGTTATCGCTTGCGCGAAAAAGTACCGACAAATATTGGTGAATTTAGAATTCCGGTGGGCGTTCCTGATATCATAAAAGAAGGAACTGATCTTACGCTGGTAACTTACGGCTCGTGTGTGAAAATTGCTGAAGATGCCGCCACCCAGCTACTGGATTTTGGTATTGATGTAGAACTGATTGATGTGCAATCTTTGCTACCTTTCGATATCAATCACAGCATTCTCGAATCACTGAAAAAGACCAACAAAATCGTTTTCTTTGATGAAGATGTACCCGGTGGTGCCACCGCTTTTATGATGCAAAAAGTATTGGAGGAGCAAAAAGGCTATTTCTACCTGGATGCCGAACCCCGCACCATTACAGCCAAGGATCACCGTCCGGCCTACAGCACCGATGGCGACTATTTTTCAAACCCAAATGCAGAGGATGTTTTTGATGCGGTTTACAATCTGATGCATGATGCAAATCCGTATAAGTACCCGAAGATATTTTAGGATTCATTAAAGGTTTTGTTATTTTTGCATAAACTATTCCAACATGAACCAAACATTAGAGAAGATAGAAAAACTTGGGAGAATCGTTGCCCACAATAATTCCGAGGATCAAATCTTAGATATTACCCTTAATAAAATACTTCATCGGGAAATTCATAAAATCCAGCTACAAATTGAGGGATTTAAGCATGAGTTAAATACTTTTGAAAAAAAGTATGCACTGAACTCAACAGAATTTTCGAAACAGTTTGAAAATGGCTTAATTGGAGATGATGTTGATTTTATTGAATGGGCTTCAACTATTGAAATGAAAAAGAATGCTGAGGAGTATGTTTTAAATCTTGAGGGGAAGCAATGAATGAGATATTGAAGAAGCTTTCGTTGCTCAGGGCATCCAATGGAATTGAT
>CAZBDF010000267.1:0-6814 GCA_964490385.1 uncultured Lentimicrobiaceae bacterium
TTTTTGGGTATGCTACAAATTTTATTTTACCTCATTTCCATGGTTTTATGAATCCTCTACGAGGATTATCATTTTTCTTTTCTGTCAAATTGTTACAATTATGTAACCTCTACGAGGTTGTTCGTCATAAAGCGAATTATCCAAGAGGCTAGGCTGACAAAGTATCTTTAAGTATGGACATTTCATATCCAGTGAATGTCTGGATTTTAGAAATTTTGTCTATTCATGGTTGCATGCAAAAAAAGGACATACTACAGCAAATGATTTCTTTAATAAGTTTTACAACAATGCTTTAAACCCCGTAGAGGTTTCATAATTGTAGTAAATTAGGATAAAAGCAGTTAAATAATCCTCGTAGAGGATTCATAATTTCTCGACCTTTATTAAATACAAGGAATTTCTCGAACACTCATGTTTTTGGGTGCTGTCAGACATTTGCTGTTTCTTGTTAGACAAAATATGAAATTCAGCTATATTCTACGCCCCTTAAAAAGTCATTATAACTGTCTGACAGGTTCTCCTAACGTAATGACATATCCCTAAAATATTTAAAACATACACTCATCTCCTAACGTATCCCCTCCCAATTTTCTACCTTTACATAAACCGTATCCGCATAGCCAAATTTGTATGAACGGTTCGAGATCGTATTATTCCAGTCATCCAATTCTTCCCTGTCCCAACTACCTAATGTAAATTTATATTCGATTTCATTGGTCCATTTTGGGATGGAGATGTAATATTCCCCTTTCAGGTTTCGGCTCATAATGTAATCTGGATCGTCAGCTATCCAGTCGTTGAAGGTGCCGGTGATGTATATTTTCTGACCTTCAGGCGTGTTATTGGGTAGGTCATCAATTACAATTACAACCTTTTCCTGGTCGATGGCGGGGATATCCTGCCAGTTCTCAATGCTTACACGTATGGTATCCACACCGGTATATTTGAAAATCCGATTATTAAGGATCACTCCATTTTCATTTACCTCCTGGGTACGCCAGTTTCCGCGGGTAATTTTAAATTCAAATTCTGTCCAGGGTTCCTCTAAAGTGAGATAATACTTTCCATTTCCCCATTCAGTAAAACGGAAGCCTCGGCTGTTGGGATTCCAGTCATTTACCGAAGCAGCCATGTAAAGTTTTGCATCGCGGGGTGTTCCCGGTGGGACCCTATCGATGATGAAAGTGTAAACGGGGGATTGAATTTCACTTCGGTCGAGCCAGCCGGCAATATTTAAGCTGACAGTATCAGTATTGCCAAACCTAAAATCACGGTTCGACATTTTAAAACCAGAAGCACTCACCTCTTCTTTTGACCAGTCGCCCCGGGTTATTTTGTATTGAATAACATCATCATTCATACGTGGCAAAACAAGCTCGTATTTACCCCGGCTGTTTTTCTGAAACATGTATTTGCTGTCGCGCGGATACCAGCCATTGAAAGTTCCTGTCATGAAAATATTGTCACTATTGCGATCACCCGGTACTTCATCAAGGATAAATGTAACTGATTCTGGAGGGACTTCCCTAATATCTTCCCAGCTTTCGATATCAAGAAAAAGTGTATCAACGTTACCAAAGAGCAAGCTTCTCCGGTCAATTTCATTGCCATACCTATCGGCTTCGGCAGTGAGAAGGTTGCCACGTGTGAGTTTAAACTCGATAAGCCGGTTGTCGCCAATTCGTGGTAATTTGATCATGTATTTCCCTGTCCCCGAGTCGCGTTTTAAGGTGCTGTTGCTATCTGGCAGCCACTCATTAAAATCTCCGGCAATAGCAATGGGATCGTCCTCCGGGGTATCATCAGGAATGGAATTCAGTACAATGGTAACTTCAGGACAATTTACTGCCTCCACATCACGCCAGCTCAATACTTCTACAGTCACTGTGTCAGCTCTTCCGTATTGAAAGGTGTGATTGTCATTGTCGAAACCACAAATATCTGTTTCTACACTTGTCCAGTCGCCACGTGTTATTTTGTATTCCATTCTGCCTATTCCGCTGGGCAGTTCAATATAGTAATTGCTGTCTTCGGCCATTTCGAGCATAAAACGCTGGTCGCCGGGATCCCAACGGTTGAAGTTTCCGGTAATGAAAATCCTTGAGTTTGGTGGGGTATTTTCAGGTAACTGTCCTACCTTCACTACAGGACGGCTACATGCTCCCAGTAAGAATGCCAGAAGCAGAATAAAGAATAGTTTATTATTTTTAGTTTTAAATATCATTTACTTTCTATTTTCGATTGATGATTATCGAGAGCTGATTTTTTGCCAGAGGCATCCCATGGGAGATTTTTTGTAAGGTGATAACCAGGGACATCTTAAATCAAAAATCGTTAATCGACAGACATGCATCAACATCATTTCCTTAACTTATTGACATTGGTCTGCAGTTCGCAGTCCACAATCTTTACAGAAGGAGCTGTCAGACAGTTTTATTGACTATTTCAAAAGCTATCTAAGTTCCCAATTTTATTTCTTTTATCAAAAATAATTTATAACTGTCTGACAGCTTACCACTGAATTCAATACTCCCAACTGGTAAAGACCTGGAAGGTTTTATCTCAATAATTAGACGGACTTAAATTTGAAACGTTCTATGATTTATTAGGCCAAACCTTCCAGGTCTCGAACTCATAACGCCCAACTCCACACTCCAAATGCCGAAAAACCAGAAATCTATGATTTCATTGTTTTTCGCGCATCCTCGAAAAATTACGAAAATTAAAAATTTTCTATTTTTCGGGACTCTCCCCTATCTCTCCATCCAATCCATAAAATCAGCAACTTTTGCACGGCTAACAAGTATTTCTTTTTCACTTGCCGGTTTCAGTTCAATTTTTAACCTGCTGTTTAAATATTTATAAACTTTATCAATTGCATTGATGTTGGCTAAAAATGCCCGGTTCATTCGGTAAAACTCTTTTGGGTCAATCATACCCACAATTTCTTCTATCGAATAATCGATGATGTAACGGCTATTGCCCGATGTCATCAAAAACACAACATTGTCTTCTGCATAAAAATAGGCAATGTTGCCAACCGGAATATGCTTGATCTGATCGCCAACTTTGGCAACAAACCGCGACTTATATTCTTTTTTTGTAGCACCAAGCAAGCTTTCTAACTGTTGCTGTGATAATTTTACGCCAGCGTCATTGTTAGCGTTAAACTGGCTTTTCATCGAATCCAGTTTATTCAAAGCCCGCAACAGTTCGTCCGGCTTAATGGGTTTCAATAAATAGTCGATGCTGTTTAGCTGAAATGCTTGCACCGCAAATTCATCGTACGCTGTGGTGAAAATTACCGGCACATCAACTTTTACCTTTCTAAAAATCTCAAAGCTAATCCCGTCGGCCAGTTGAATGTCCAGAAAAATAAGATCGGGCGCCTTCCTGGTATTCAGCCAATCCACAGCATCTTCCACAGTGTCTATCATCTCCAGTATCTCAATGTCTTTATTCAATCCGTCGAGCAAGCGTTTTAGTTCCTGTTGCGCAAAAGGTTCATCTTCTATAATTAATACTTTCATCTTTGTTACCAATTACTTAGTTTGTTTTCATGCCTTTTCAGGATAGGTATTTTAACAATAAAAACATTTCCATCGTCTATCACTTCCAATTGCCTATCTGTTAATAGTTCAAGCCTTGTCCTGATGTTGCTTAAACCAATGCCCGTTGAATGTGTTACTTCCGCTTTTAGCTGAAGATTATTTCTCACCACAATTTTTTCATCTTTAACACCAACACTAATGGTTAGTGGTTTTTTCATAGAGACCACATTATGCTTCACTGCATTTTCAATTAAAATCTGCAAAGTCAGTGGAACGATTTCCATTTTGTAAACATCCTTCGGGACGTCAATATCGAAAATCAATTTTTTATCGAAACGCAAAGCGAGCAGGTAAATGAAAGAATTGGTGAATTGCATCTCATCTTCAATAGTTACCAGTTCCGATTTCCTTTTTTCGAGCATATAGCGATACACCGATGAAAGTTCCCTCACAAAGTTTGAAGCCATGTCCTGGTTTTGATAAACCAGCGATGACAGGGTATTCAGGCTGTTGAACAGGAAATGTGGATTTACCTGCATCCGCAACATCTCGAACTGTGTTTCGAGGTTTTCTTTTTTGAACTTTTCAATTTGAGCCAGGGAATGTCTCCATTTGTTCAATAGGTTGACACCAAGATCGATAAATACCAAGATCAGGCTGAAGACAAAAAAGAAGGTAGCATAAATCATTTCGTCTAATAACCTGATGAAATCGTTGGGCGCAATAATCATTCTTACGGTAAACCGGATAAACATTACCAAAATCACCACAAAGCCAACGACCAGGAAAATCTGAACGTAAAATCTTGTCCCGGGAGCTGCCTCCCACGAATATCTTCGGTTGAGCCATGCCGACAATCTGATCAATCCGAACAAAACAAGTGATGTAATTAAAATCGAAAACAGGTAACTCCCCCAATCCAAAGCTATCACGTGGTTGCGGTACATCAGGCTGTAGATCACATCCAGTAAAAACTGGATCAGTATCCCGCCGGCAATTACCGAAACCAAAAAAGTAAACCATTTATTTCTGAGGTAGTCGAACATTTAGTCGCAAAATTTCAATGAACAAAGTTGAGAAAATTTGGCCTTCATCCAACATGATCGGGTATATTTAGTTTTTTACAAAAATAGGGTGTGGAGATACAACGGGCAATCAGTATGTTGTGAATTTTATTTATTGATGGGTGAAGTAGCCAAAATGCTGGGTGAGATAGGGGTGTACGACAATTACATTCTTATTCAAATCAACCAGAATTTAAGTATGTTTTGGCTCCGGAGGAGCCGAATGTTGGTGGAAGATCTTGCCCTTATAGAAAAGGGCGCCACGTAGTGGTGCGATAGATTTTCTCTTTGAATTATGAAACATCCTCAAAAGGACAGGCTGTACCTCTGGCGCGGTTTTGCCTGATTGTCTGGGGCTTTACCAACATTTGGCTCCTCTGGAGCCAGAGTTATAGCTTCGGTCTATCAAGCGTTGAATTGTAGGGTATTGAGTATAGTTGATGTGTGCAAAAATATTATTGTGCAATTTGTCCTGCACCCCAAAGGAGGAATAAGCTGGCATTATGAGATTTTTGTAAACCTTTTTGTTGAAGCATGAAATGATTTGCACTGTTATCATATCAAATATGCTCCTTTTACGTTTACTGATTGTTATAAATTACCGAAAATGGAAAAGTTAGAAAATATTCATCCCGGAGAAGTATTATTGGAAGAGTTTCTAAAACCAATGCAAATCTCTGCTTATAAACTTTCAAAAGATATCGAAATTCCGCAAACAAGGATTTCGCAAATCATTAAGTGCAACCGAAGAATTACTGCTGATACAGCTTTGAGGCTTAGTTCCTATTTTGGGAATTCTGCAAAGTTTTGGTTAGGCTTGCAGGATGATTTTGACCTCGAACACGAATACCAAAAAAATACAGAAGCATTTAATAAAATTACACCGCTGGGAGAAAGTTTGCTTCAATAATGAGTTGAATCGCTGGTTTCGGCTATGTGAATAAAGGTTGAGCCAACTCCTAAAGCGGTTTTTTGCCACCAAAGCACAAAATCACTATCCCGCACGTGCGGGACACTAAAGCTAACTCATTGATTTTCATTTTTGTGAGCTTTTGTGTTTTAGTGGCACTTTTTTAAT
Source organism: uncultured Lentimicrobiaceae bacterium (assembly GCA_964490385.1). Classification (GTDB taxonomy): domain Bacteria; phylum Bacteroidota; class Bacteroidia; order Bacteroidales; family 4484-276; genus 4484-276. The sequence goes on from CAZBDF010000267.1 coordinate 5,694, forward strand.
TTGTGGAATTTTTGGAGTAGGTTCAAGGTTAGATTTTGAGAATTAATTGAGATAATTAGGATGAAATTGTATTTATGGCTTTTTGTATTGATAGTATCTGCTTGTAAGAGTTCGCTTCCTCCTGATGCGGCTGTAATTTCTGGTTCAATTTCCGGTTCAGATGGGCAATTTATTTATTTGGAAAAACTTACTGTTGGCGATTTGATCAGGATTGATTCAACGCTTGTGGATGAAGAGGGGACTTTTGAGTTTTCCTACTTGCCTTCTGAAGCCGGATTCTTTTTGTTGAAACTTGAAAGTGGGGATTTTATAACACTCGTACTGGATAAAGGCAATCATCTTGAATTGTTCGTTGACACTTCAACTTTTCCGGATGATTACAAAATCAGTGGAAATTTGGATTCCGAACTACTCCAAAATTATTTTACGCAAACTGCAAAAAACCAGGGAATTTTAGATTCGTTAAGCAGCGTTTTCCGGGGAAGTACTCACCTTGGTAACTTCTACCAGATTAAGCTTGGGCTGGATTCAGCTTTTATAGAACTCTTCGCGGAGCAACAAAAATTTACCCGACAAACCATCAACGATAATCCAAATTCATTGGCTTGCTTACTGTTAATTAACCAGCGTTTTGCCTCCAAAACTTTACTGACCGCTGAAACTGATTTTGACCTGATGCAGCAAGTTGACAGCAGCCTTAGTTTGCTGTACCTTGGAAATATGCATATTATTGTACACCATGAGCGGCTTGCCAAGGTTTTGGAATTAAGGCAGCAGCAACTTGATACTGAGGCAAGACTTACCCCCGGCCAGCCAGCCCCCAACCTGAATTTACCTGATCCTTCGGGCAAACAAATCAGTTTGAATTCCTTGCAGGGCAAATATGTATTGATCAATTTCTGGGCAAGCTATTCGCCTCCATGCCGTGCCGCAAATATTCAATTGAAAGAAATTTATGAAAAATATAATCCCTTAGGTCTGGAGGTTTACGCAGCTTCATTCGATCACAACAGAAAAATATGGACTGATGTGATTGAAATGGAAAATCTGGAATGGATCAATGTTTCCGATCTTCAGGGAATGGCATCGCCAATAAGGAAATTGTACAATCTTTCTGAAGA
>CAZBDF010000268.1:0-6810 GCA_964490385.1 uncultured Lentimicrobiaceae bacterium
AGTCAAAAGAAACTGTAAACAAATTTTCGGAGCCAGGAGATAAGTAGAAATCAAATGGGAACAGTACTTGCCCGGTTGTTGAGATATGGTAGGCTGAATGATGTTTAACACCGGATAATCCAATTTTGAAATAGCTCGGCGACTCCCATGGGCCAATAGTTATCTGGCTAAAAATATGAAATGTAGTATCCCTGTAAATTACCTTTCCTGGTATTAGGCGTTCACATGATAAACCATCAAATCTATATTCGTGGCTATCAACTACCTTCAGTTGCATATCAAACTTACGTAAAGAAATGAATGCATCTGGGTTTTGTCCTTCGCCAAAAAGATATATATGATTTTGGACTTCCAGCAGTTGTGTGCTTTCATAGCGCTCGTTATTTGTACCGGTAAAAGTCCATTCATTAATAATATCACCCGAATAGTCTAACTCATAAACTGAGTTCCAACTATCATTATTTTTTTTGTAGTAGGAACAAAAGAGCATATTCCCATCTGACTTAATTAAAATATCCCATGGTTTATGAAAACTATTATCGTCAATTTGGGTGAAAAATGTTTGTTGGGGAAATGCAGCGTGAATTATAAGTATAAAGAATAAGAATAGTAATGCCTTTTTCATATCGGTGGTATATTTGAATATTTTTATATTAATTAGTGGGCTGTTACATTTGGCAAACAAACTTCTTAACCTACGCCAAATGCAACAGCCTGGTATAAAATTACATTTCGTTACGGCCCCTCAACAGGATTCCCATACACATAGGTAATCATATGAAAATCGGTGTTGTTCCACGGAAAGTTAAGGGACGCTATCTCGCAATAGGCAAATTCCTTATTAGTTGGTTTGTTGGCTGTTAGCATATGTAATGCTCCATTTTTCCCACTGTAATAATTAATATGTGAAGGTGACAGGCAAAAGTCTGAATTACCTTCCGTATCACGATAAGTAAAACTTCGATATGGGAGTAAATAAGGATCATTAAAAGGGAAGTTTGGATCATATATTGTACTGTCAAAGTAAACCGTCACTTGTTCAAGATTAGTAAAATAGTCATAATCAGCAGTCGCATTCACTTGAGCCTCAATAATGTCTGTGGCATCCATACCTATATTATTGCCCACGTCCGGGCCACACATTCCCAGTTCATCACCCCAGTACCAATAGCCTGGGTCATCGTCATCAGTTGATTTAAAATCCGGGAGCGGTCTAGCATATCCGGTAACACCTGAAAATGTAGCCTGGCTTCCGTTTACTCCCAGCGAAACATCAATACAAAAGATGTAATGGTCGTCCGGGATGTTTCCGGTTGCTTCTTCTTCCAGGTATTCGTACACATCGTTAAGTTGAGCTAAAGTATAACCATTGCTCCCACCGGTATTTACAGTTGTGCCAACGGAATCGGTTTCAAAGGTGCATCCCAGGGCCGTTGCATAGCCATAGGAATAATTAAGCAATGCCTCTACATACCAAACAGCGCTGTCGGCTGCATAGGTGGTGCCGTCTTTCAGGTGGTTGTCGAGCTTGTCCTTAAAAGCAAGGATCAATGCTTCGGTTTTTTGGCTGTTGTTCATTTGGGGCGTATTCATTTCACCCGTGTTTTCTTTTTTGCATGCAGTGATTGCAAATACTGCAAGCACAAAAATAAGAATTGTTTTTCTCATTAGAAATTAATGTTAGTTAATAGAAAGATTAATTGTGCCAACTGTTTCAACAACAATAAGCGGGTTCTGCTTTTCATAAAATTTACTTCTTTGAAATTTGAAGAATTAGCCTCTTTTATGAAGAATTGTAATAAACTACCATCTTACCTCCTTTCTTTGGTTTTTAGTATTCCGCCTAATCTTTATAGTCCCGCACGTGCGGGATTCGGCTGCTTCCCTTTTTTATTTTTTGGGTGCTTAATGCAATCTTTATATTAGCTCTTGTAAAAGAGCTTACCCGACACATCCACCCTTTACTTATATATCCTGGGTTGATAGGTTTTGTCGGACATTTAAATGTTAAATGTTTTTAACGTTTGTGGGGTGGGCTGATTTCCAGTTATTTATCAGGCAATATTTTTTTGAAAAGATGTAATATGAGGGCATCTTTTCCGGGGATGATCTTTCCCCGGCCTTTGGTGCAGGGTATTAAATTTAGGAGTAAGTAATAGAAAATATAGGATGTTGGGTTTGTTGGGGTAACATGGTTGAAAATGTCGAAGACAATTTATACTTCTCGAAGGTCCACAGCATCCCCCGATCAGCCTAAATAAAACTAAGGTAGGCAGATCAGGGGAGAACAGGCCTGCTTGTACATTTCAATATTCGCTCCAGCACCGGCAGGATTTTGCAGGCTCAATATTCAGCGGTTCAATATTCATTATTCTTTCCTGAGGTTGTGGGTCATGAGAGATATCAGAAGTCCGATCTAAGATCTGTGATATAAGAAGTTTATGAAACCAGATCAAAAATCTTACCTGTCCGTCCAAAACGAAGTAAAGGGGGACATCTAACATCGGATTTCTTACATCATTCTCACTCCACTACAATCTTCCCCTTCTCATCCAATCCATCTTTGTTAAATATCCTGTAAACATAAGTTCCGGGCGGTATAGATAAAATATTTATACATTGGTGGTTGATTTCAAGTTGCTTTTCCAATACTACTTTCCCACCCATATCCATTATTTGAAATAATGCTTTTTGGTGAGCCTGGCTAAATTCGACGGTTATTAAAACGCTGGCAGGGTTGGGGTAAATAATATAATTATTATTTTCCTGTCGTTCGTTTATAGAGACTGTCAATGTATCAGGGGTGCCACATCCAATGCCGTTTTTTTCGTAATAGAATAGCACATTGTCCATCATGGAGTAGGCTGATGGTGAATCATAAAAATCTTTAACCATGCCTAAACCTTTCGCATAATGCCTGACATAATACACAGGTTCAAAGGAAAACATCTGGCAGGAGTATCCATTAACCAGAGAATCGCAGTGTTCTGCTGAGTTAAAAATCAAGGTATCGTAATATACCATACTGGTATCATAAGGTTTCCAATTGTATGTAGTAATACATGTATCCAGATTAGTATAAAATATGGTATCGGTATCAGTCCAGAAATAATAGACCAGTTCATAGTTCTCGATTATTGTATAATATGAATCGTGGTAGCGAACATAAAATACTGTATCGTTTTCTTCAGAGTAAAATTTATCCGTGATGCTAATTCTATCGGCATTGGGTGGCTGGTTTAAACCATTTCCCTCATACTGATATTTATCTCCTATCTCAAAATCAAAAACTTCACCTATGGTCATTAGCTCCTGAGGTAGAGCATTTACAGAAATCAATAATATTATAGTAAACAGTATTAACTTTTTCATTTTATGTGGTTTATTAAAAATTACTTCATTTATCATTTTGACTCCACCACCACCTTACACTTCCCCCTTACCTGCCCATTGCTGTAAATTGTTGCAATGTACATTCCTGTGGGCCAGGAGTGGGTGTGCAGGCGGGTAGCTCCCTGGTAAGGGAGCACAGTTTCTGTGTGAATTTGTTTGCCGTAAATATTTGTAACCCGCAGTTCCAGGTTGGCAAAGGATTCGGTGTTTTTGTATTCCAGCAATACTTCTCCTGTGCCGGAAGGATTTGGGCTGGCTTTTATGGGGATGCTTTGCAAACCTTTGCGATACTCCTCCAGCGTTGGAACCTCACCAATGCTTGTGATAACATCACAGCCGGCAAGGTCTATAATGCCTGACTCTATGGTGTGCCTGCACAGGCTATCGTAGGTGTAGTTGCCCGGATATAGGGTGTCATGCTCCAGATTTTGGTTGATTTTACGAAGTGAAATATTACTTGTTGTTTGGCCGGGCTGTGAAATATCGGAAGCAAGGATATATTTATTATCATAGGTTTTTTGCAGGTAATTTGCTCCCCCCCCCCATGTTCGGTCGTCCATTGTACAATTATATACATTTCCGGCAGTATCTATTACCATTTCACCAGCCTCATAATTAAATGGTTCATCAACCAAAAAACTTGCTGTTGCAAAATATTTATCATCTTCAATGTGTTCAATTTCTAAAAAGCAACTTTCCAACACCCCCGAGCCCAATTGCTCATCCTTAATGGTATGATACCCCACCTGTTCACCTTTATGGTTAAAAAACATCAGCCAGGCTTCCATATCCATAATGCCATTTTCTACAAAGCGATATCTCCCTATTCCCATAAAAAGTGTATCATTTACAGCAATAACTCTCTCAGCCTTGCCCAATAGCGAATCTGCAATGCCATATTCTACCACCCACTTCTCCCTAAAAAGCTCATCTATCCCAATAAACATGGGGCGTAGAAATACATGGGTGGGATTGCCATTAGGGTAGGGCGAATATACATATCCCGTAATTATATAATAATCACCACATTTATCCAAGCTGGCACCCGATCTGTTTGCAAAAAGAGGGTGATTGTCTTTGGAGGCGTAGGATTTTTTCCACTTAAACTCCCCATCTGGTGACATTTGTACTAAAAAAAGTTTATCATGTTGCAAGTAATCTTCGGCCTCAAGTGAAGCCAGGCCGAGTAGGTCACCATTTGCGAGAAACATGGCATCTTTAAAAAATCCAAATTCATAACCTTCGAATACCAGCATCCTGCACCAGAGCTTTTCGCCACAAGCATTTAGCTTAAGTACCAAAGGAAATTCATGTGGAAAGTTTCGGTCGAGTAACCAACCAAAAATGTACATGTTGCCCTGGTTATCAGAGAGGATTTTATTAATCTTAACCTTATCGGGCAATACTGCAATTTGTTTGTCCCACAACACCTCACCATTGATATCTGTTTTAATAAGCCATCCATGCATGTTAGCATATCCTTCTTTCATTTTCGCACAAATCAAATAGCCATGATCGTAATGTTCAGTGATTCTACCACTCATATCCTTTCTGCCCGAAACACCAATAATATTTTCCCATTTTTGGGCATGGGCAAAGTCGATGAACAGCAATGTGACAAGAATAAATAGTAAATTTTTCATACCCTGATTTTTTGTAAAAAGCCTCCCGGCTTAAAATCCGGGAGACTTTTGTGGTTTAATGTTAATGTACCAGGGTAAATTTAGTGGTTTCAATTACTTTATCACCCACTACAAGGCTGAGCACATAAATGCCCGGGTTCCAGTTGCGGGTAATTACAGTAATCTGATCCTGCATGCCGTTAAACGGAATGCTTTGCATGAGTGTTCCCGAAATATCCCTGATCTCGATCATTCCTTGGGTCTCTTTATCGAAGAGATAGCCCAAAATTACGAAATCTTTTGATGGATTGGGATATACCTCCAGCATTTTTGGTGCCGGGGCGTTGAGCACTTCCTTGTAAGCTTCCTCGGCCTCGGTGCTTTTTAAAGTATTGGGCAGAATTACCGGCTCTTTGTAATCAGATACATCAAGGGCCAGCAGGATATTGCGGGCATAAACACTGGCAAAGCCTGTTTCAGCATTAACCATGCTTTGCAGTTGTACTATCTGTGCCTCGCTGAGGTCGTCAATGTTGTTCCCGGCATCAAACAGCCCCTTTAGCATGGTATAAAGCAAGAGCATGTTTTGGTATTCTGCCGATTCATCCACAGTTAGGGTAAAGTTAGAAGAAATACCTGCCATTACATTTTGCCCCAAAAGGTATTCGCCGGCTTGCAGGTGTAACCATGCCTGCATATAGTGGCTACTCAGGCTGTTGTCGGCCTGGTAAAGCAATAGCAGGCTGTCGTAGGCAGTGGGTTCATCGGGCAAATTGCCAAAGTAGCGGGCAATGTTATTCATGGCTTTGGCCTTGCGTACATTGTGCGCTGCCAACTGTCCTTCCAATTCAGCCTTTAATGATGTTATGCTACGCCCGGCCAGTATCTGTGCTTTCATATAGGTAGGCATGGGATTATCCCGGTCATCAAGTTTATCGAGCAATTGCACTGAGGCAGCAGTATGTGGATTGGCCACCATTACATCGCGCAGCATGGCATTGGGCAGTACATCTTCCTTTTCTATGGTGCTTTCCACCACTGTTTCGGAGAGGTTGGGCGATTCGGCCATGAGTTCGTTATACATCTGGGCTGCCTCGGGCGGAGTACTGCTTTCCACTTCGGCATTGAGTGTTTCGGTGTCGCCTCCATCAACCAGGGCCATTAATACTGCTTCGGTAGCCGCAATTTCTGTTTGTGCATCTTCCATGGCCGAGCGTGATTCTTCTGTACCACCACCACCACCGGTTGAAATGCCGGGAGGACAGCCTCCTGCATAAGTCCAGATATCAGTGTCTTTTTCTACTTTAGTAACTGTACTTGTGGTATAGTCCAGTGGTTCAACATTATACCCACTTGCATCATCGGAGTAATAGTAGTAAAAGTGGTTGGACTCGTTGTTGATGTCATCGTAATCACCAGAAGTTGTTGTATTGTAATAGAAGATGTTCCCAGCCATATCTTCAACATCGATGGAATTTTGCCCCTGGAGGGGGGCAATGCCATCATCTGTAGGAGGATTAAATAGGCCTTCATAAATTATAGTTTCATCAAAGAGGGTGTTGTCGTAATAGTTACAAAGTATTTGCAGACCAGTTTGAGGTCTTGTTACTTTACGGTTTTCACCCTTTACAATTACAGCATATTCCACATAGTCAAAAGAGTTTAGGTAGATTTCGTTGGCATCCTCACCCGATTCGTTTACATAAACACCTATACCTATTGGCTTTGACAACCCGGAGCCCTCAAAGTGATTATCCTCAACCCAATATTGTGTACATGCATCCAGGTACAAGCC
>CAZBDF010000269.1:0-3579 GCA_964490385.1 uncultured Lentimicrobiaceae bacterium
TTACCATGCCCACATTGCCACTGGTGAGTTACATCTGAGGCCTGTCCTTGATTTGAAGAAACCTGGGCATGTGGAGCTTTTTCGCAAGGTTGCCTTTGAAACAGCGCAGCTTGTGAAAAAATACCGAGGATCTTTAAGTGGTGAGCATGGTGATGGAAGGTTGCGTGGTGAATTTATTCAATTGATGGTAGGTGAGAAAAACTATCAATTACTCAAGGATATAAAAGCTGCTTGGGATCCTAACAATATTTTTAATCCCGGAAAAATTGTGGATACGCCCTCGATGAATACCAGCCTGCGCTACGAGCCCGGTGCTGAAACAAGGGAAATTGAAACTATTTTCGATTTTTCCCATGATCGGGGGATTATGCGGGCCGTGGAAAAATGTAATGGCTCCGGAGATTGTCGGAAGTCAGAAATTATCGGTGGAACCATGTGCCCCAGTTTTATGGCAAGCCACGACGAGAATAATACCACCCGTGCCCGGGCAAATACCCTGCGCGAGTTTCTTACTAATTCTCCCAAAAAAAATCCCTTCAACCACCGCGAAATTTATGAAGTGATGGACCTCTGTCTTTCCTGTAAAGGCTGCAAATCTGAATGTCCCTCGAGTGTGGATATTACAAAATACAAAGCCGAGTTTTTGCAGCACTACTACGATGAACATGGTATCCCGATGAGGACGCGGGCCATTGCCTACATTTCGCAACTCAACAAACTTGGGATGTTGGTCCCTAATATTGCCAATTTCTTTTTCAGCAATAGCTTTACTTCTGGAACTATGAAAAGGACCTTGGGTTTTGCCCCAAAGCGGAGTTTGCCTTTGCTGTATAAATATACCTTAAGAAACTGGATGCAACGGAGTTTACCGGACATCAACCCAAAAAATGAAAGTAAGGCTAAGGTCTATTTATTTATCGATGAGTTTACTGATTATAACGATACAGAAATTGGTATCAAGGCAGTGGAGTTGCTTACCCGGCTTGGTTATAAAGTAGAAATTGCAAACCATAAAGAAAGTGGGAGGACTTTCCTGTCGAAGGGATTGCTAAGGAAGGCCAAAAAAATTGCAAACTATAATGTGGCAGCGTTGGCCGGACTAATCAATGAAAACACGCCCTTAATTGGCATTGAGCCGTCGGGAATATTAACCTTCAGGGATGAGTATCCCGAACTGGTGGACAAGCCACTGGTAGAAAAGGCAAAAGAGCTTGGGGAAAACGCCCTGATGTTTGATGAGTTTTTTGAACGGGAAATCATTGCAGGACGAATTGACACAAATATGTTTTCGGACGAGAAGAAAAAAATCAAACTGCATGGCCATTGTCATCAAAAGTCCTTGGCGTCGATAGCACCTACACAATTGATGCTTTCGTTGCCAAAGAATTTTGAGGTAGAAGAAATCAAATCGGGATGCTGTGGCATGGCAGGATCATTCGGATACGAGCAAGAACATTATGAGTTATCAATGAAAGTTGGAGAGTTGGTTTTATTTCCCGAAGTAAGAAAAACACCGGTTGAAACCTTAATTGCCGCACCCGGTACCTCTTGTCGTCATCAAATAAAAGATGGTACAGGACGAAGGGCCTATCACCCGATCGAAATTATGTGGGAAGCGTTGGAGAGGTAGGGATTCCGCCTACGCCAAGGCTACGGCGGACAGAAGGAGTGATGGAGGTTTGGAGTGATGGAGGTTTGGAGTAGTGGAGTAATCGAGGAGTATTGGAGTGATGGCAGTCGGTATGTAAAGATGCACAGCCTGCCCCGAGCAGTCGGGGGACGTGCATCTCCAGACGGGATCTATGAGTAAGATTGGAGCAACAATCCTCCTTCGCCAACAGCCTATGCTAAAGCTTCGGCTGTCAGGGGCTTCGGTGGGCGGAGAACCCGGCTTCGGTGGGCGGAGAAAAAAAGCTCCCGGTTTTTCCGGGAGCTTCTGCAAGTAGTGTGAAAATTAAATTAATGTTTGTTAAAAAAAATATCTTAAAGATAACGGATGGACAAGATGAATTATTTTGAAGCTTGCAGTTTAGTGCGAAATTTTTCTAAACAGAAATAAATTACATCAATTAATGCCTGAAGCTATAAATAATAAGAATGTTTTCTCGCTGATTGAGGTGACAAGAAGCATTGAAAAAACGCTGGCTGAGAGGTATAAAAGTGCCTTTTGGGTACAGGCCGAAATGAACAAGCTGAACCATTACAGCCATTCCGGCCATTGTTATCCTGATCTGGTGGAAAAGAAAGATGGAAAGGTTATTGCCCAGATGAGGGCGAACCTCTGGAAAACTGACTACATCAAAGTAAACGATAACTTTTTAAGGGTACTGAAGGAGCCCCTGAAGGATGGGATAAAGATATTGTTCCTTGCAAAAATCTCGTTCAATCCTGCATATGGTTTGTCGTTGAGGATTGTTGATATTGATCCTGCATATACGCTGGGCGATCTCGAAAAAGAAAAGCAGGAAACAATAAACAAGATAAAATCAGAAGGAATTTTTAGTAAAAATAAAGCACTGCAACTTCCATTGCTTCCACAGCGCATTGCCATTATTTCGGTTGAAACAAGTAAAGGTTATGCTGACTTCCTGAATGTGATCGATGAGAACGAGTGGGGCTACAAATTCTTTCATTTCCTGTTCCCTGCCTTATTGCAGGGCGACAAAGCGGTAGAGTCGATTTGTAATCAGTTGGATCAAATAAGAAAAGTAAGCTTTCACTTTGATGTTGTGGCTATTATTCGTGGTGGAGGTGGAGATATTGGTTTGTCGTGCTACAATCATTATCAGTTGGTGAGGGAAATTGCCTTGTTCCCGCTGCCGGTGTTAACTGGGATCGGCCATGCCACCAACGAAACGGTGGCTGAAATGGTTTCAAATATAAACGTGATCACCCCAACTAAAATGGCAGAATTTCTGTTGCAGAAATTCCACAACTTTTCAGTTCCGGTAAATGATGCCCGAAAAAAAATCATCGACAAAACCAGCAGGCTGCTTAATGAAGAAAAATCAAAATTTCATTCTGAGGCCAAATTATTTCGTTCAGTCACCCACAATATTCTTTTCATGAATAGGAACGACCTTCAGGAATCTATCCATACATTTACCCAGCATTCCCATTTTCTTTTCAGAAATGAGAGGACCTACTTAAGTTCAGTGAAAGCTGGTTTAGGAAAAGGTTCAAGGAGTTTGCTTATTGCCGATAACCAGAAAATAATGCAAGTACAGGGGAGGTTTGCCGGACGTTTGTTACTATATATCAAGGATAGAAATCATGAATTAACCAATCTTGAAAAAGACATTAGTAACATGAGCCCCGAGAATGTATTGAAGCGTGGCTACAGCATTACCCGCCTGGGCGGTAAAGCAGTGAAAGATATAGACAATTTAAAATCTGGTGACTTGATAGATACTATTATTTACAAAGGGAAAATTAGCAGTAGGGTAGAAGAAGTTGGCAGTATAAAATGATTCAAAAATTCAAAGATTCAAAAATTCAAAGATTCAAAAATTCAAAGATTCAAGGATTCAATGATTTAAGGATTCAAGGATTCAAAAATTCAAATATTGTGAAATTGGA
>CAZBDF010000269.1:3679-6761 GCA_964490385.1 uncultured Lentimicrobiaceae bacterium
GATTCAATGATTTAAGGATTCAAGGATTCAAAAATTCAAATATTGTGAAATTGGAAAAATGCCCGCCTTGCCGGCGAGGCAGGGAAAGTTGGAATAATGGAGTAATGGAGGGTTGGAGTAATGGAATGACGGAAAGTTGGACTTTTGGAAAGCTTACCTCTATGTACCTTATAAACCCTATTTCCCCTATATACCCTATGTGCCCTATGCACCCTATAAACCCTATTCCCCCTATACCTTTTCACCAAATAGAATCAAAACAAGAAAATAATACAAACTATGAGTAAAGAATCAAAATACACCGAAGCCTTTGAAGAATTGCAAGAAATTGTTGCCCAGATAGAAGAGGGTGAGATATCTGTGGACGAGCTATCAGAAAAAGTGAAACGTGCTGCAAAACTCATCAAAATCTGCAAAACAAAACTCACCACCACCGAAGAGGATGTTGACAAGATTTTGAAGGAATTGGATGGAGTGGATGATAGTGAGAAATAATTGCTAAAAAAATGACTGAATTTAAAATTAAAAAAGCCCAACTCATCGACTGGCAAACCATCGCCAACTTCCAGGTGCTGATGGCAAAGGAAACTGAAGATATTGACCTTGATTGGAAAACAGTTTCAAAGGGCGTAAAAGCCATTTTTGACAATCCTGGTTTAGGACAATATTTCCTGGCAGAATCAAATGGAAAAATAGTTGCCAGCCTGATGACCACTTTCGAGTGGAGCGATTGGCGGAACGGAATGGTGTGGTGGCTGCAATCGGTTTTTATTTTGCCTGAATTCCGCAGGATGGGCGTCTTCAGGAAAATGTACGATTATGTGCAGCAACAAGTTCTTCAAAATGAAAGTGTATCGGGTATTAGATTGTATGTTGATACATCAAATCATGGCGCACGAAAAACCTATAAAGCAGTAGGGATGGATGGTGAACATTACCAGTTGTTTGAGTGGATGAAGGGTTTTTAGCAATGCGAGAATGATTAAATGTGAGAATGATTGAATGATTGAATGAGAGAATGATGCTATGTTGAGCGAAGCGAAGTCCTGCTTATTCGGGGAAATAATGATCCAATGCGTAAAATAATTACTTTTGTTATTCGATTGATGTATTAAAGACTAAGAATTATGGAAACAGCAAATGTGAACATAAGCGGTGTATCGTTTAATTTTAACGATCTTATCGAACTGGTAAAACAACTTTCTGATAAGGAGAAAAAGCAACTAAAAGCATTTTTGAAAAAGGATGCAAAGGACGAAATTTATAATGACCAGGAAGGATTTAAAATTTTGAATAAAGAATTAGGGTTGGGTGTGTTTCTTGGTTCACCTGGTAAGAAAAATGTAAGTACAAAATTAGAAGTATCTGATTTTTCATTCCTCGAAACGCAGGAGCTGCTAAAAAATCTAAAGACTTCATTCTCAGAAGAAGTTGTTGCTGAAAGAAGAGAAGCCCTATGAATTTATTTTTTGATACATCTTCACTATTCAAACTTTACCATCAAGAGGATGGAACTGAGGAATTGCTTAATCTATTTGCTACTAAAAACATTGAGAAGATATTTATTGCCGAGATTACCATTGTCGAATTTAGCTCGGCAGTATGGAAGAAATGTAGGAAAAAGGAAATTGATGTAGATATTGCAAATTTGTTAATTGCAAAATTTGATGCTGATATAGTTAAATATAGCATTGTTCCTACAATGGGTATCATACATAAAAATGCCTCACGTTTAATTATGAAATATTGGCACTTGGGTTTGAGAACTTTGGATTCGATCCAATTGGCATCAGTATTAGAGCTTAAGCCTAAAGTGGGTCTTTTTTTAACTTCGGATAAAATACTTAGTAAAATTGCTGTAATTGAGGGTTTGTCAGTAAGTTGATTTTAGTTTAGATAGATAAATGGAGATTATTAATGAATTGATACAATGTTGAGTTAGGAGAATTCCTGCCACAGTACGGAGAGAATTTTTCAATTATTGTACCCATTGTAACTGTGCGACAAGTAATACTCGTTGGGCAGCCCATTTTTCCATCCATTCCAGGTTCCAATGACACCTGGAATATTGTTTAAAGCTTGACCTTCTTTTTAAAATACCAGTTAAATCCCAGCCCGATTTGTACATATAGCGAACTTCCGTAAAGTTGCTTTTCTTCGATAATTACTTCTTTGCCGGCATGTGGAAACATATATCCCACTTTTACCCGTAAAAATCCATCGTTGAACATGGGGACGCTGTGATATCTATTATTGTCGATAAAGTTAGTGGCAGGATTAAATACCCAGTCCACATTAAGTCCCACCAAATGATTGCTGCTTAGGTAGATCGAAGGCACATCATCATCGCTGCTGTTGCCTCTTTGTTCTATGGTTTCCCAACTTATCCCGTAATAGGGCACACATCTTAATTTTGGTTTGTCGATTACCGCGATGCCAGCTGATATTTCTCCAACTGAACTGGCTATTTTTTGTTTTTCGTCCCAGTAAAGATCTTCATGTTCAAACCCTTTTTTAGTTTTACCCAATCCCACTGAGAAACTGTAATAGGTTTTTAGCCTACCATAAACGATGTCAGCCCCAAACCCAAACAGTCCCCCATACCTGAAATAATCGTTGTAATCCCCCAGGTGGTCGCCCCATCCACTGATGATTATCAATCCAAACCCAAGCCTGGATGCTTCATAAACCGGAAGTAATTTCTTCTGCAAATACTTGCTATATGGCGAACCTGGATGCTTTTCCAAATAGTTTTGCGAGGCCTCCAAATCATTAAAACTAGATATTTCTTTTGATTCGCAAGATGCATCACGTAAATTGTATGTTAAGTAGAGTTTAAGAAAATCCTTGTCAGCATCATTAAGATGTTCCTTGTCAAGATTGGAATACAGCCTGTATTGCTCAGTACAAAAGAAATCAAGGATTTCACTGAGATACATTGAATAAATGTGCCGGCTGTTACCAACATTAAAATACGCTGAATAATAGCCATTCCGGCCAAATGACTTTACTGCCTTCAACATCTTCCCATAATCCTGTTTCCAATAGTTGTATAGAACTAACTCACTTGGCAATAGTACCA